>JAJZVJ010000074.1 GCA_021845705.1 bacterium | reverse complement strand
TCCCCCCCGCCTTTCGGAATTTATGGCGGGGCCCCCCTCTCCCCAAAGGGTTCGTGGGGCAACACCACCGCCACCCCTCCGCTCATTACCAAGCAGCAAACTTTCCGTTAAACTGAGTAACCTGGGCGGAGACCATGCTGGCCGGGTTAGCAAAACCGTCGTTGAGCCCGCCGCTTGCATAAGCGCGGCGGGCGAATACCGAGCGAGGCCACGGTGTGGCCGAGCGTGTTTTGCGTTCCGGCCAGCATGGTAGGCCGCCCGGAAGCGAACACTGGAACAAAAAACATAAAACACGTCCCTCGTTACTTCACGTTCAGCGTTATACCCGCCGAGTGCGCGGCGAATTCCGGCGCGTACATCGACTGGATCACCGCCGCCCCGGCCTTGAACGTTCCCGGGGTGGTGGGGCGGAGGCGGTACTTAAGCACGTACTCGCCGTGCGGCAGCCAGTCCATGAAGAAGTTGGTCAGCGAGTCCCTCGGCTCCTCGTAGCGCCCCAGCTGGTCCCACTTCCAGCCGCTGGTGAGCGTCTCGGCCTCGAAGCCCGCCGCCTTCGGGTCCTTCAACTGCACGTACTCGAACTGGCTGCGGGTATTTACCGTCAGCTGCACCTCCAGTTCGTCGCCCACCGCCACGGTATCCCCGTCCGAAAGAGGCTTGAGGATATAATTCTCCCCCTCTTTCTCGCGCAGAAAATACTTCCTCGAGACGTTCATCATCCCGGCGGGTGATTCCTGGGCGGTTTTATCCGTGGTGTAGATACCCGTGAAGGACGCGAAAGCCAGCCCGGGGCCTTTCTTTTCAATCATGGGCTCAAGGTCCTTTTTTGTAATTTCAGAACCGTACTTGGACCAGCGCAGCGGCTTCGCCACCCAGTCGAAAGGCTGAAGCGCCACGGTCTCCGCCGTGCCGCCCCACTTGATATCGAAGGTCTCGGCCTTGTCCAGCGCGCCTTTGGATTTCATAATGTCCAGCAGCGAATAGATGGCCGCCGCCGAGGCCTTGGTGGACTTCCACTCGTTGGCCTTGCGGTTAAAAAGCAGCCAGCGCACCAGGCCCGCTATTTTCGGGTCCTTCGGGCGCACGGCCAGGAGCGTCCTCAGGATAAAGGCGTGCTTTTCCACGGTATCGTTGTACCAGAGCCAGGAGCTCTTCTCCGGCGTCCAGTAAACCCCGGCGATATCGTCGGAGCGGGCCCCGTCCATGGCCCGGGCCAGGTAGCTCTCAGCCTTGGCTTTTTCGCCCAGCCGCAGGTAAACGTACGCCGCGTAAGCCTTGCCGAAGGCCGTCATGGCGTTGGAGTGCTTGTCCGCGTAATCCACCCAGGCCTTGGCGTAGGTCAGCGCGGTCCCGCTCCCGGGCCAGGCCTTGGGGAAAGACGTCACCACGTAAGCGGCGTAAAGTATCGTCGAGGTCTGGTCCTCCTCCGGCTTCATGTGAGAAGGAATTTCCGCCAGCACGTAGGAAAGGGCCTTCCTGGCCATCTCCTGCGGGATGGCCACATTGTAGCGCGCGGCTTCCGCGAGACCGTCCAGCACGTACAGCGTCATGTACAGGTCCGGGTGCCCGCCGGGGAACCAGGGGAAGGAACCGTCGGCGTTCTGGTAAGCCGCCAGCTTCGACAGGGCCTCCTCTTTTTCCCCCTCCACCACCTTGGGGTCAAGCATGTCCACCATGGGCCAGTAGGCCTTTCTTCCTTTGGACTGCTCCTCCCAGGGAGTTTCCATAAGACTCATAAGCCTGACGGGATTATCCCGCGCCCAGGCCGGGGTAAGAGTGTCACGCTTCGGGATCCTGGCCACGGAGGCGCGCAGCTGCGGGTATTTCCGGTAGAAGCTGTTGGTTATTGCGAGCGGCACGTAGCGGTTGAGCACCTGCTCGGTGCACTCGTACGGGTAATGCACCAGGTTCGGCAGGCTGTTAAGCACCGTAAGTATCAGCTGCGGCTGAATTTCCAGGTGCAGGGATTCCACTTCCCGCGTTGGGTCCGCGGCTTCCAGCTCCGGGAGCTTGAAAGTTTTGGAGGAATCTCCGTCGAGGGACGCCACTCCGGAGGCGATAAGCCGTTCCCTGGAGGGCAGCACGGGCAGGTCGTTCTCCTGCGCGTCCGAAAGCTGCCCGGCCCTGGCCACGGCCCGCACTTTGTAGGCGGCCGTGCCGCGCGGGGCCTGAATGTCCCAGTACAGCGACACCGTGCCGTCCGGCTTTACCGTGAACGGTCTGGACAGTTCCTTAACCCCGAACTTATCCTGCGCCTCCGCACCGGCTTGCGTTATGGAAAGAGTCACGTCGCCGGAAAGTTCTCCGGGAGTGTCGTTGGTGATCACGGCGGTCAGCCTGGACTTGTCCCCTTCGCGGAAGAACCGCGGAATGTCCAGCCGGACCATCAGGTCTTTCTTAGTAACGGTCCCGGCGCTGAACGAACCCCTGCGGGCCCCGCGCGTAAGCAGGTACGAACTTATTTTCCAGGCTGTCAGCCTCTCGGGAATAGTAAACGAGAACCTGCCTGAACCTTTCACCACCTTGAGCTGGGGGTTATAATACGCCGTCTCGGAAAAGTCCTTGCGCACTTTTACGTCGGGCTGGGCCGGCGCCCGCTGCGGAGCGGCGCCTGGCTCCCGGGCTTTCTTGTCGAAAGCCTCCGCCCTGCCCTGGGGCGCGGCGCCGGCTAGCGCGGCCATATTCGAAGCCGCGGGAGCCGCAAGCATGGCGTCCGCGGCCATACCGCCGCCGGCCGCCTCGCCGGCGAACATCATACCTTTGGCCTTCGCGTACCCGCCGCCCCCGTAGACGCGGGATGAATTTATCCGGAGCGACGCCAGGCGGTCTTCAGCGGTCCTGCCGCGGAAAGCTTCCAGCATACGCTCTATAACGCCCGTGCGCACGGGCAGGCCTATAGCGTACGGAGTAAAAAGGGAACCATGGGCCTCGCCGGACGAGGGGCGCTTCGGGTAAAGGCTGTCGCCCCAGAAGCCGGCGTCGCGCCCGTAGTATTCGAGCGACCGGTCGAAGACCTTTACCAGGGCCTCGCCGGAGGCCGGCCTGCCGAGGTAGTCTTTGGCCCTTAGCCTCCAGTAAGCTTTCTGGCCCGGGGCCAGTTTCTTGTCATAATCCAGCGTAAGGGAGAGCGCTTTATCCTTTTGCGGCACGTCAGCTTCGTCCATGGCCGAATAGATCTTGAAATCCCCTGCGCCGAACCAGCGCACGCCGAAACCGCCCTTGTGGACGCGGCCTACCTTCAAATTCAGCAGGGACAGCCCGCCCTCCGGCACCATGCCCGAAGAGAGCACATAATTCCCGCCGGTCACTTCGTAATATTTAACGCCTTTAAGCGCCGCGGCGCCTATGAGCACGCGCGCGGTCTCGCCTTCCTGGTAGGAAGAGCGCTCGAACAGGGCCACCGGCGGAAGGAGGAGGGAGCCGTTCTTTCCCGGCAGCGGCGACGCCGAAACCAGTACAAGCTGGGACTCGCTTTCCCCTCCCCAGGGGTCTTTCGCCTTCAGTCTCAGGCGGTAGACTCCCGGGGCCAGCGCCTTCAGCTTAAGTTTCGCGGGCGCGTTTTTTGAGAATTCCACCGCGCCGCTGTCGACCTTTGGGCCGTCCGGGGTTTTGCTGAAAGCCTGTTCCAGCGACGGGTTTCGCCCGAAAGAGCCCCACTGCCATTGCCCGGCGTCCCCGTCCGGCGCTTTCTCCAGGCGGTACAGCGCGTAAGAAGCGGAACCGCTTTGCTGCACGTCGTTAAGGTCCATAAGCCGCGCGCTGAACGAAGCCGGCTTGTCCGGAGTAAAGAAGCCGGCGTCCGGAGTTATATCGAACAGATAGGCTTTTGCGCCCGCCCGGTAGGTGCGCGAGTCCGTGATCGTGCGCCCGCCGGCGTCCCGGGCCTCCGCCTCCACGTAGTAGGAGGACGGGTAGTCGGCGTAAGCGCCGCTCTCGGGCTGCGGGGTAAAGCTTATCGTGAATTTACCGTCGTCGCCGGTCCTGGTCTCGCCGGACGCGGCCTCCGAGGAGCCGCCGGCGGAATAGAACCAGCCCCAGTACCAGCAGTACCAGGGAACGTAGCGCGAACGCTTTACGGTATATTTCACGGACGCGCCCGGCACGGGGGACCCGAAATAATATTTCACCTCGCCGGAAATTTCCGCTTTCTCGCCGTAGCGGTAAGGCTTCCCGGCCTCCTTCAGTTTTACCTCGAACTCGGGCCGCTTATACTCCTCCACCCCGAAATTAGCGGCCCCGCTGAAATTGTAATCGTATTCCCTTAGCTCGGCGGTGATAGAATACTGCCCCAGCAGGCGGCCCGCGGGTATCTTAAAGGCGCCCGCGGCGCTCCCCAGGCCCGTAAACGGCAGCGTCTTTTTATAGACTTCCTGCCAGTTGGCGTCCCTCGCCGTAACAACAAGCTTTTCTTTACCGCCGTAAGTCCTGTAGCCGCGCGGCTCCCGGGTGAGCACGGTCGCTTTGAACTTCACTTCCTGCCCGGGCCGGTACACCGGGCGGTCGGTCTCTACGAAGATAGTTATAGGGGCGGGAACGTTAAGCCCGATGGAGGAATAGGAATTCCAGTATGCGTAAGCCCCGCCGCGGCTCAGCAGCGGATCCAGCGAGAAATATTCGTTGGAAGGATAACCGACCGGGAAAGACAGGTTAAGCGCGGCGGCCCCGTCAGCCCCGGTCTTAAGCGGGACTTTCTGCCAGTTGCTGCTGTACGTCCTGCTGTAATAAGCGTCTATATCGGCGTCGCCGAGAGGCTTGCCGGTAAGCGCGTTCACGGCGTAAAGGCGGAAGAGGTCCGCTTTGACCTGGCGCGAGGGAGCGGCCGGGTCGTACAGGAAAGCCTCGGGGTCCCCGGTTATGCCGCCGGTGCCCAGCAGGAAAATATCGGTTATATTCACCGTGACGGCCTTTATCAGGGAAGAACCGTCCTCGAAGCCGCTGTCGCCGGAAGCGATTATCACGTAAACGCCTTTCTTGAAGCCCGGAGAGGGAGTTTCCTGCTCTTTGTAGGCGTAAGGCGAAGGGTAGGATATCTTAGCCGACCATTGAACATCGGCCTTCTTCCCGAGGAAGCGCCGCACTGTGTTCTCCTGAAGATATTTAAGGCCGTTAAGGCCCTGTCCTTCCCTGGCTCCGAGGGAAGCAAGCTCTTCCGGAGTTGTGCGGTAGGCCCGGAAATAGACCGAAGGGAGATTGCGGGCGTTTACTTTAAGCGACTTCTCACCTGGAGGCGGAGCGAAAGAGGCGGAAAGTTCAAGCCTGGGCATCTCTATCTCGGCGCGCATCCGGGAGCAGAGCGAGGCCGGCCTGGAGCGGGGAGCTTCCCCCTCCGCCTTTTTACAGGTTCCCACAACGCCGGCAAAATCCTGGCCTTGCGCTATCAGGACCGCCGCCTGGTAGCCGGCCCAGGCCCGGCCCAGCGGCGTTTTAAATGACTTGGCCCATTTCTGCAGTACCGAGACGCCCTGCGCGCGCAGCTTTTCAGGGTTGGAGGACACGACCAGGTTGCCGTGCTCGAAGGGGATCTGGAGGCGCCTGATCTTCCAGTACTCCCGCGCGAAATCCATGGCGCCGGAACTTATGCCGGCGGCGTCCTCGTAGATAGCGGCGGCCTTGGAGGCTGCCGGGGCGGCAACGCTGTAGTCGGCGCGGTAATTTTCCGCGGCCAGGGTTTCCGCGGCGGGCCTCGGCGAACCGGCCTCGGATCCGGAAAGCAGGTAGTCGGTCCAGCGCAGCACGGCGAAGTCCCAGAGGGTGGGCGTATAGGCCAGGTCCGCGCCTTTCACGTCCACAAAATAATCCTGGCCCTCCAGGCGGTATTTAAGCAGCTCGCCGCGCAGGTCCCAGAGGGAGTTATAGTCGGCCTCTATCAGCCGGCTCCACTGCGCGCTGGTCAGCTTGGTGACGTCCCTGGTCCCCTGCTGGATATCCGAAGGGAGCGTATAGCCGTACTGCTGCAGGAACTGGCGGCCGGCTTCGGCGCGGAGCAGCAGGAACCTGCCCTGCCAGAGCGGGTCCGGCGGAAGCTTCATATCGGCCAGGAGCTGGGAGGCTTCGCCATAGCGGAAAAGAAGGGCTTCGCACTCGGCGGAGCGGTAAAGCGCCTTAAGACCGTCTTCGCCTGGGAGCTTCGCCGCGGCCGAGTAGGCAGTGAGCGCGTCCTGATAGAGGTTCTTGGCGAAGAGCTGGTCGGCCTTTTCAAGGTCCGCGGCGCCGTGCGCCAGGCACGGGCAGAGTAATACGGCTAAAAATATCCTCATCTTGTCCCCCTGCGTAATTATCAGAATTCCCCGAGCAGTATCTGTTCAAGTTCCAGTTCAACGCCTGTCTTTTCTTTTACCCTGGCCCGGACTTCGCCCATCAGGGCGTAGATATCCGAAGCCGTGGCCCCGCCCGAGTTAATTATGAACCCGGCGTGCTTCGCGGACACTTCCGCGCCGCCTACTTTGCATCCTTTCAACCCGGCCGCGTCTATCAGGCGCGAGGCGTAATCCCCGGGCGGGCGCTTAAAAACGCTACCGGCGGACGGAAAATCCAGCGGCTGCCTGGCCTCGCGGGCCGCCAGCACGCAGGAGCGGTCCTGTATCAGCGACGGCTTTTCTCCGGCGTGCAGTTCAAAGACCGCTGAAAGCAGAATAAGCCCCTCAAGCCCTTCCGCGCGCCTGTAGCCGAACTTGATATCTCTTTTAAGAAGCTTCACCGTGTTCCCGGCCGCGTCAAAAGCCTCGATGGAAGCAAGCCGGTCAAAGGTCTCCTGGCCGAAAGCTCCGGCGTTCATCCGCACCGCCCCTCCCACCGAGCCCGGGATGCCGGAGGTCTTCTCAAATCCGGCAAGGCCGTTCTCCGCGGTAAGGCGCGCCACCTCGTCCCAGAGAACCCCGGCCTGCGCCGTTACGGTCCCGCCGGAAATACTTATTGCCGAAAGCCTTTCGGTCAGAACCGCAACTCCCGGAAGTCCCTTATCGCTTATCAGGACGTTGGAGCCGCGGCCAAGTACCAGCAGCGGCGCGGAATTGGTGCGGCACCAGGAAAAAAGCCAGAGCAGGTCTTCCTTGCACGCGGGTTTTACTATCACTTCGGCGCGGCCCCCCGCGCGGTAGGTGGTAAAATTCTCCGCCGGCTCGTTAAAAAGACAGCAGTCCCCGAATTTAGCTTTAAGCGGCGAATAATCAGGCATGCCTAAGAACTCCTCTCCGGGCGCCGGCGGGCTTTTCTTTCTGCCCCACAAAATAGACCCCGGTAAGTATCAGGAGCCCTCCCGCGAAGGCGGGCCAGGACGCTTCTTCGCCCAGGAAAAGATAGGCGGACAGGAGGGTGGCGAATGGTTCCAGGTAAAGGAAATAAGAAGCCTTAACCGGGCCCAGGCCTTCGACGGAGTTGTTCCAGAAGAGATAACCGAGCGAAGAGCAGAGCGCCCCCAGGTAGGCGAGGCTCAGCCAGCCCTGCGGCGGGAGGGAGGCGAATTCCGCCGGCCCGCCGCTCAGCAGCCAGGCCGGCAGCAGGGTCGCCAGGGCGGTCAGCATGGTCATGGTAGTCACTTTCGCCTGGGGCCAGAAAGTGAGCCATTTCCTGGTCAGGATAACGTAGAATGCCCAGGAAAAGCAGGTGGATATAAAAATAAGGTCGCCGCGGGTGGAGGGCAGGGCGAAAGCGCAGGACCCCGACCTGGAAAAAACCACCAGCAGGGCCCCGGCTGCGCCCAGCAGGAAGGCAGCGGCCTTGAAAACGCCTATCTTCTCGCCTAGCGCGGCCATGAACCCGGCCACGACTATAGGCGTGGAAGCTATCAGCCAGCCGGCGTGCGAAGCCTGGGTGTATTTAAGCGCGTAAGCCTGCAGGTATTGCTGGGCCGAGACTCCGAGGACGGACAGGGCCAGGAGCTTCCAGAGAAATGATGGTTTAAAATCACCGGCGCTCAATTTTGAGCCGCTCAGCGGCACCAGCAGCAGGGTGCCCAGGAGCGCGCGGAAGGTCACTATGGACAAAGGTGAAAGCCGCGCGACCAGGTACTTGGTGAAGGGAAAAGACCCGCCCCACGCTACGGTGGCGAAGACTACCTGGAAGTATAGACTTTTATTAGCCTTCGACGGTGCAACCATAAAGCGGGGCCGCGAATTAACTGAAATAAAATTTAAAGCGGGGCGTCAGACTGCGATCGATCTGACGCCCCCGGCCTCAAAGCTGAACCTTTTAATCTTTCAGCGCTTTCTTGATGCGTTTGAACGCCCAGTCTATCTCTTTCTTAGTGATCACAAGCGGCGGGGCCAGGCGTATGACGTGGTCGTGCGTTTCCTTGGCCAGCAGGCCCAGGGCCATAAGCTGTTCGCAGTAGGGGCGGGCGGCCGTGTCCAGCTCGATACCTATGAGCAGTCCTTTGCCGCGCACTTCCTTTATATGCCGGCTCTTTATAGAACGCAGCTTCTGCATGAAGTACCGGCCCATTTCGTCCGACCGCTCCACCAGCTTCTCGTCGACAAGGACCTTGAGGGCCATGCGCGCCACCGCGCAGGCGAGCGGGTTGCCGCCGAAGGTGCTGC
>JAJZVJ010000073.1 GCA_021845705.1 bacterium | reverse complement strand
TCCGATCTACCTTAATAAAGACCAGATAGGCGGGCTTTCGAAGATCGCCTCGACCTCCCTCCGGATGCTTAATTCGATGGTAGTGGACGTGCTGAATACGGCGAAAATGAAGAGCCGGGATTACAGCCCGGAAAAAGAGAGGATCTCCCTCTCCGGCTTTATGCATGAGTGCGCCGAAGAGAATTCCGCTTCGGTTAAGGCGGCGGGGAAGAAATGGAGCTTCTCGCTGCCCGAAGACATAGGGGACGCCTGGCTGCTCGGCGATTATGACATGCTTAAGCGGGTGGTCGGCAACCTGGTGCTTAACGCGGTGCAGTATACTCCGGAAGGCGGGGCCATCAAGCTGGGGGCGCGGTTCGTTTCGGCGGACAGGGCCGCCATCTACGTAAGCGACGAGGGGGAGGGGATACCGGACAGTTTCCGGGAGCAGATCTTCAAGAAGTACAGCGGCCTGGGGAAAAGTTCCAAAAACATAGGCCTCGGCCTCGCTTTCTGCCGGATGGTCGCGGAGACGCATTCCGCGATAATGGACGTACGTTCGGAAATGGGCAAAGGGACGGAGGTAAGCTTCGTGATCCCCGTCTCGCGCGACTCTTCAGCGGCACAGAGAAAAAAAGGGGAGAAAGACGCTCATGACGGTGAAAAGTAAGGCCCTGCTTCCGGTGTTCCCGCTGTTCGCCTTCCTGCTGCCTGCGCCGGCGCCGCCCTGCTCCGGCGGCTGAGAAAGTGCGGCGTTAAGCGTTCAATCCTGGTTCTTTACGATCAGGACTTTGCCGGAAAAGCCCCAGGTCACGCTTTTGTGTATCCAGCCTGAAACCCCGTCCCCGTCCGAAACCTTAAGCCAATCCCCGCGGCTGTCCAGCACTTTGAGGGAATATTCCTTGTCAAGCACCCACAGGGACGCGTATTCCATTCCCGGGCCTTTCCTCACATTCGCCCTTTTAGCGACCACTACAACTGTCGGGACTCCGGAGAGGAGAGGCTTGTATATCCAGCCTTCGTCCTTCTCGAAATCGCTGACCTTTACCCAGCTGCCGTCGCGCGCTATCACTTCTAGGGGATAATAAACGGCCGCCTGCCATAGAACCTCGTAGCTGTCTCCCGGCCCGCTGTGGACGTTAGCCCTTTTCGCGGCTACGCTAAGCATATTCTTTGCCGCGAAAGCGCTTTGCGTGAATATAAAAAAGAACGAAATAAATAAAAATTTCATAATAGTATTCCTTAACCCCGTAAAAACCCCTGAATTAACGCGTCCGCGCGCAAGGCGCCGTTAATATAGTTTAGCCCCGAGGGCAAGCTCCCGCAATACCCGCGGGGTGACGTTTTTGTTAAATCTTTTTCCGCGCTCCCCGCCGCTGCCGGCGCGGTTGGCCTGTCGCCCGGGGTTTGGTATAATAAAACCGGGGAACGACGGGCGGGACACCTTTTGAAGGGGGAATAAGTTTGGCGCATATTCATCCATTCCTGGCCAGGAAACATGTCGGACTGCTCCTGCCGCTTTTCTCGATGCGCTCCTCCCGCGACTGGGGCATAGGGGACGCCACCTCTATGACCGGCTGGCTGGAAGTGCTGAACTCCGCCGGGCTGACGGTGCTGGAGCTCCTGCCGCTGAATGAAATGGCCCCCGGCATAAGCTGCCCCTACACCCCGCTTAGCGGTTTCGCTCTTGACCCCGTTTACCTGGCCCCGGAAGCCGTGGAGGAACTTTCGGGCGCCCCCGAAGCCGCGGCTTTCCTGGCTTCGGAAGAATTCAAGTCCCGCCTGGCGCTGGTCCGCGCTTCCAAGACCATACCTTACGACGAGATCAGGGCGCTCAAGCACGAGACGCTCTGGAGGATCTACACGGCTTTCCGCTCCAACCACGTCCTGCGCGGGACGGAAGAGGGCCGGGCGTTCGAGGTGTTCTGCAAGAGGAACGCGTACTGGCTGGACGACTACGCGCTTTTCCGCAGGCTGAAGGACAATTCCCGGTGGTGTCCCTGGACGCAATGGGCGCCGGAGCTCGCCGGCCGCAGCCCGGACGCCCTGGGCAGGATCGTTAACGACAACGCCGTGCAGATAGAATTCTTCAAGTACCTCCAGTGGCTGGGTAAAAGGCAGTGGGCGCCTGTGCGCCGCCGCGCGGCCGAGCTGGGGATAAGTCTTTTCGGTGACCTGCCGTTCATGGTCAACCGCGAGTCCGCCGACGTCTGGGCCAGGCAGGGCGAGTTCGACATCGGCGTGTCCATCGGCGCCCCGCCGGACCCGCTTACGCCCGAGGGCCAGAACTGGGGCATGCCCGCCTGCCGCTGGGACGAGGCCGAAAGGTCCGGCTTCGAATGGTGGCGGCTGAAACTTAAGAAGGCCGGCGAACTTTACGACATTTACCGCGTAGACCATATGGTCGGTTTCTTCCGGACCTGGATAGTCCCCGAAGACAGGAATGTAAAGCCTCATTTCGATATCGAAGGCGCGGGAAAACAGGAGGCCCGCGGCAGGCGCTTCCTTAAAGCCCTGTCCGGGGCTTCGCCCATGCTCCCGATAGGCGAAGACCTGGGACTGATCCCGGAATACGTGCGCAAAGCGCTCACGGCGGCCGGCGTGCCCGGTTATAAAGTCCTGCGCTGGGAGAAGGACTGGAAAAAAGGCGGAAAGAACTATATAGACACGGCCGCATATCCGCCGGTCTCCCTGGCTACCACGTCCACGCACGACACGGAAACGCTCGCGGCCTGGTGGGACTCGGCCGGGCCCGTAGAAAAAAAGCAGTTCTGGAAGATGGTTTCCGGCGGGAATACCCCTCCGGCTTTTCCGGAAGCCCTGGACCCCATACTTCACAAACTTATAAGATCCGGCTCGCGCGTGGTGATAATCCCGTTCCCGGACCTCTTCGGCCTGAGGGACCGCATAAATACCCACAACACCGTCGGCCCGCACAACTGGTCTTTCCGCCCCGACACCCCGCTGGAAGATTTCCGCGGAAAGTACGCGGCGGTCCTTGAGAAGCTTGCCGGGTGGATACGGGAGGCCGGAAGGTGATCAGAAAAAGACCGGCGCCCGCCGCCCTCCTGCCCGTTGTCAAACTTGCCGTCGCGTCCTGGCCCGGCCTGCTCGCCTCTCCCGCAAAGGCGGTCCTTGAAAAGATCCTGCCCGGCTACATCAGGGAGCGCAGGTGGTTCGGCGGCAAGGCCCGCAGCGTCACCGGCCTGAAGATCTCCGGCTCCGTCCCGCTGGGGGGCGGCTCTATGCTGGCGCTGCTCGCTGTCTCCTATTCGCGCGGCGCCCGGCAGACTTACGTGCTGCCGCTGGCCTGGAAAGAGGAGACCGCGGCGTTAAAGGCCGTAAAAGGCTTTCCCGGCGCCGCTATCGCGCGCCTGGAACTGGGGGGAAAGCGCGGGCTTCTTTATGACGCCGTATACGATGAATTTTTCCAGAAGGCTCTCCTTTCCCTATTCCTGGGCCGAAGCCGGCCCTGCCGCGGCCCGCTAAGGCTTGTCGCGGAGCGTAATATGAAGGCGCTAAAAAAAGCCGCGCTTAAAAGAGGACTGCGTCCGCGTGTTCTGAAAGGGGAACAGAGCAATACCTCCATCATATACGGGGCCGAGTACTTCTTTAAGCTTTTCCGGCGCCTTGAGAATGGCTTGAACCCCGACGTGGAGATAACGGCCCGCCTTACAGAGCGGGGGGAGTTCCGCAATATGCCGCCGTATATAGGGTCGGTCTCGCTTCACCGGGGCGGCAGGTCGCGCGGGGTCGTCGGGCTGCTCCAGGGCTACTCCCCCGCCCCCGGGGATTCCTGGAGCTACGCGCTCGGGCAGGTCAACGGCTACTATAAGCGTGTTCTGGCGCGGCCGCCGGGCGGCGGGCCGGTGCCCCTGCTTCCTGACCCTATCGACCCGGCGCCGCATGGCGTTCCCCTGCGGCTGAAGGAACTTATCGGCGGGACCTGCCTTGAAATGATATCGCTGCTGGGGCGGCGCACCGCGGAAATGCACCTGGCTCTCGCCTCGGCCGGCTCAGACCCGGATTTCAGGCCGGTGCTTTTCAGCCGGCGTTCCCGCAACTCCGTTTATCTCTCGATGCGGGAACAGGCCTCTTCTTCACTGCGCCTCCTTACCCGGAAGCTGAAAGACCTGCCGCGCGCCGCCAGGCCGGATGCCGGGCTGGTCCTTCGCGGCAAGCGCGCGGTCGCGGAGGCTTTCGGGGGGGTAATGGAAGGGAAAGCGTCCTTCAAAGAGATCCGCGTCCACGGGGATTTCCACCTGGGGCAGGTTCTTTTTACCGGCCGGGATTTCGTGATAATAGACTTCGAGGGGGAACCCGCCAAGCCCGCAGCGGAACGCCGCCTCAAACGCTGCGCGCTGCGCGACGTGGCCGGCATGCTGCGCTCCTTCCACTACGCCGCCTGGGCGCCGTTCCTGCTGCATAATAATTTCTCTCCCGGCGACAGGAAGCGGCTGGGGCCCTGGGCGGAATTCTGGTGTTCCTGTGTCTCCGGCGCCTACCTCCGTTCCTACTTTAGGGCGGCCGCGGGCGCGGCTTTCCTGCCGGCCGGGGCCCGGGAGACCGCGTCCTTGCTGAGGGCCTTCGTCATGGAAAAGGCGGTGTACGAACTTTCCTATGAACTTAATAACCGGCCTGCCTGGGTGGGGATACCGCTGAAAGGGCTGCTGCGGTCCATTAGGCCGGGGACCGGCGCCGGGAAAGCCGGCATCCGGCTCCGCAGCTTAGCGCGAGGAGAACATAAGCGATGCCGCT
This sequence comes from bacterium, assembly GCA_021845705.1. Classification (GTDB taxonomy): domain Bacteria; phylum Elusimicrobiota; class Elusimicrobia; order Elusimicrobiales; family UBA9959; genus UBA9959. Next base: position 3,836 of record JAJZVJ010000073.1, on the reverse strand, counting down.
AACCAACGTCAGGCTCAGACAGACCGTTTTGGGACGTTTCTTCTCGCGTTTTCCCGGCGGCGGGAAATTGCTTATCATCAGCCATAACCATCCCGATCCGGATTCTGTTTCAAGCGCGGCCGCGCTGCAGGAAATAGCGTCCGTCCTTTGCGGGGCGAGGACGACCATTGTTTACGCCGGCGTGATAGGCAGGTCGGAGAACGCCCACATGGTGGAATACCTGGGGGTAAAACTTAAAAAGATAGAGAGAATAGACCTGTCTTCTTACGACAGGATCGCGATGGTGGACACGCAGCCCTGCGCAGGGAATAATTCCCTGCCGGACGGCGTGATCCCTGACCTGGTGATAGACCACCATCCGGTGATCAGGTCCACCGCTAAAGTGCCGTACGCGGATATCCGCGTGGAATACGGCGCTACGGCCAGCATCCTGGCGGACTATATCTTTAAATTCGGCCTGGGAGTGCGCGCGCGCCTGGCGACCGCCCTGCTCTACGCCATAAAATCCGAAACCCAGGACCTGGGGCGCGACGCCCACCCGGTCGATATAGAATGCTACCTTAAGCTTTTCCCGTACGCGAACAAGCGGGTTCTCTCAAAGATAATCAACGCGCGGGTATCCAGGAATTATTTCCAGAACCTAAAAAAGGTGATACATAATTCCCAGGTAGTGGGCAACGCCGTGATAGCCCGCCTGCCCGAAGTCCCGTACCCGGATATAGTTTCGGAATTCGCGGACCTGCTGCTCCGCCTGGAAGGCGCCGCCTGGGCTTATTGTTCCGGCTACTATAAGGGCGCGGTCTGCCTTTCCATCCGCACCACCAATCCCAGGAAACACGCCGGAACCCTTATGGGCCAGATCGTAAAAGACAGGGGGAACGGCGGCGGGCATTCCCTGATAGCGGGGGGGAAGGTGGACGTTCCCGGCCTGGGCCCGGGCCAGGTGCATAAGGTCCAGGAACAGCTGGAGACCCGTTTCCTCACGCTGATCCACAAAGACCATCATTCCCGCTCCCCGCTTACATAGAAGCGGCGTATGTATATTTGATAAAGTAATGTTCCCAGGAGGGCAGATGAACTTGCTTGAAAGCCCGCGCGTAATAGTGGAAAAAGTCATTCCCGAGATAAACTCGGGCGAGTTCCCCGTTAAAAGGGTGCCCGGAGAAAAAGTTTCCGTTAAAGCGCACGTTTACGCCGACGGGCACGAGGAGCTTTCCGTCCAGCTGCTGTATAAGCGCCGGAAGGACAAGACCTGGAAACGGACCCCGATGACGCCGCTCGGCAACGACGAGTGGCAGGCCGCGTTCGAAATAACGGCCCTGGAAGACTATCTGTATACCGTGCGGGGCTGGATAAATTCATACGCCACCCATGCCGGGGCCGCCGGGAAAAAACAGGCCGCTGGCCAGGACTTTTCCGCCGAAACGGCTTTCTGCGTCGACTTCCTTAAAAAACGCTCGCGGCTGCCCGCCGTTCCGGAAGCGGCCGAACTCGCCGGTTTTGCCGCGAAGATAGCTTCGCAAAAGGACCCCGCGGCCAGGGCCGGCCTCCTTCTTGCCCCCCGCCTGCTGGAGCTTTCCGGGCTCCGGCCGGAAAAGGGGACGCTGGCCGGCTATCCCAGGGAGCTGCGCGTGTCCGTGGACAGGGAGCGCGCCCGGTTCAGTTCCTGGTACGAGATCTTTCCCCGCTCGTTTTCGGGGAAAATGGGCGTGCACGGGACCTTCCGCGACTGCGAGAAGCTGCTGCCTGAAATTGCCGCGCTCGGCTTCGACGTGCTGTATTTCCCTCCCGTACATCCCGTAGGTGAAACCAAACGCAAGGGCAGGAATAACTCGGTCGCGTGCTTTCCCGGCGACCCGGGGAGCCCCTGGGCCATCGGTTCGGCCCTGGGCGGGCATAAAGCCGTGGATCCCCGGCTGGGGACGCTCGCCGATTTCGGCAGGCTCGTTAAAAAAGCCGGCAAATACGGCATGGATATAGCCCTCGACATAGCGTTTCAGTGCTCTCCCGACCACCCGTACATTAAAGAGCACCCGCAGTGGTTCAAGTGGCGTCCCGACGGCACCATCCAGCACGCCGAGAACCCCCCGAAAAAATACGAGGACGTGGTCCCCATAAATTTCGAGACGGAGGACCGCGCGGCGCTCTGGGAAGAGCTCAAGAGCGTCTTCACTTTCTGGGCCGGCAGGGGCGTGCGCGTGTTCCGGGTGGACAATCCGCACACCAAGCCTTTCGCTTTCTGGCAGTGGGTCATCGCCGAAGTCCGTAAAGAATATCCGGACGCCCTCTTCCTCGCGGAGGCGTTCACCCGCCCCAAGGTAATGTACCGGCTGGCCAAGGCCGGCTTTAACCAGTCCTACACTTATTTTACCTGGCGCAACACCAAGCGGGAACTGACCGACTACGTGACCGAGCTGACCAGGACCGAGGCCGCCGAATACTTCAGGCCCAATTTCTGGCCTAATACCCCGGATATCCTTTCGGAGATCTTCCAGCAGGGCGGGCGGCCCGCGTTCCTTTCGCGGCTGGTCCTCGCGGCCACCCTGAGTTCCAATTACGGGGTATACGCCCCTGCCTACGAGCAGTGCGTGAACCAGGCGGTTCCCGGCAAAGAGGAATATCTCAACTCGGAGAAGTACGAGCTCAGGGAGTGGGACCTTAAAGTACAGGGCAGCCTGCGCCCGGTCATGAAAAAGCTGAACGACGCGCGCCGCGAAAACGCCGCGCTGCAGACCACCAATAATATCCGCTTCCTGGAGATAGACAATGACGGCCTGATAGCGTACGTGAAAGCCTCCGGGGACGGGGCCAACGTTATCATAACGGTGGTTAACCTGGACTGCCGCAACCGCCGTTCCGGGTGGCTGCGCCTCCCGCTCGCCGAACTGGGGCTGCCGGCGGACGCGCCGTATAACGTCAGGGACCTCCTGACCGGGGAATCCTATACCTGGAGCGGCGAGCGGAACTATGTGGAACTGGACCCCTGTTCCATGCCGGCGCACGTGCTTAAGCTTGAAGGACACCGCCACATGGAGCAGGATTTCGACCTTTACGCCTGAGGCCGCAAAGTAGCCCGTAAGCGCGGCATACGTGTTATAACCGAGCTGGTGGTCAAACACACTTCCGGCCTGCACCCCTGCTCCCACCGGGCGCGGGGATAATGTCCCAGCCTTCCCAGGGATATGCGATACGAACCTGCCCGCCCGGCCGGGGCAGGTCAAGGACGGGACCAGCCCGGCTTTTAAAATAGATATCGTGAAACGGGCCGTATGACCGCGGGGCCGGGGGACACGTTCCCCTAGACCGCGTCCGGGCTGACCGGCAGTGAGAAATAAAAACGGGAACCCTTGCCGGGGGCGCTTTCCACCTGCAGCCGGACGCCGTGGGCTTCCAGCAGTTCCTTTGATACCTTCAGCCCTATGCCGAAACCGGCGGCGGATTGCTGCCCTTCCAAAGTCCTGTGAAAGCCCGAGAATACCGCCTGCTTCTCTTCTGGAGTAATGCCTATGCCGGTATCAGTTACCGAGAATTCTGCGGTCTTTCCTTCTGCAGTGTGCATGGAGATCTCTATTTTTATGCTTCCGCCAGCCGGAGTATATTTTATCGCGTTGCCGATAAGGTTGGTTATCACCAACCCTATGGCGTCCGGGTCCCCTGTCAACTTCGCAAGCCGCGTCAGGAGCGGGGTCAGAGAGGGGAGAAAGGGCGGGCGCGAAGTATCCGTGAGCGGACTGCGGAGCCCTCAGCGCCGCAGCTTGTTCACGGTTTCATCCGCTTTCTGTATAAAGCGCAACGCCAGCGCCGCAAGGCCGCCCTGGCCGGGCTCATAGGTGGAC
>JAJZVJ010000072.1 GCA_021845705.1 bacterium | reverse complement strand
GCCAGCATAGACAGGTTCATAGTCCGGTACCTGTCCCTGTCCATCCCCAGCGAATCGGCCAGTAGGACGCTCCTGCGTTCGTCTCCGCAGGTAAAAGACAGATAGGGACGTTTAAGAAGCTGGTTCCACTGCATGTTTATCCCGTCGCAGGCCTGGGCCAGCGGCTCGCCGGAAAATATCACTCTGGCCAGCCACCGGCCGGACTTCCCGGGCCGCAGCTGTACGTCCGCCATGACGTCGCACCAGTATCCATGTTCCGGGCAATCGTTGAACGTGAACCGTAAAGTCTTCGCGCGCGGAGCCGGCGGCAAAGGGGCTTCGGGGCCGGTTAGGGAATACGCTTCCGAGCCATTGTGGAAAAAGGGCGGATAATGTTCCGTGTCGGCCACCTTGTAAGGCACGAGGAGCAGCCGGCCGCAGTACACCGGGTTTCCGAGCAGTATTCCGCCGGAGCCGATGCCTTCTTTGAGCATTCCGGAGATCTCCTGGTCCAGGATCCAGTTCTTTGCCCCGTCCCGGCCGTAGAGACCGGGAGCATTCTCCCAGAACAGCGAGGTGAAGTAGCCATCCACCCTGTCCAAGCCGGGCGGCGGCGCGGGGGCGCGGGCGGCCCCGTCTTCGACCGCGCGGTAAATATAGGAAGGCGTGGTCAGGTCGCGGATATTCACGTAAAAGATCCGGCGCCTGGCCTCTGCGTAAGACCAGCCGGTCTGGGAGAAGATGACGCGCGACATCTCTTTCATGTCCTTGTTTCCGGGGGAGCTGTTCCGGTAGAAGTCCGTGGTCCTGATATGTATCGCGAAAACAAGGAGGAGCGGGAGCGCCAGTGCGGTCAGGGAGACGGCGCGGCTCTTGTCCGCGGCCGGTCCCCGGCGGAGCAGGAACATTAAGGCCAGGCCGGCCGCCGCGGGGAACAGCAGGTAGCCGGGGGAGAAAAGGACAAGCCTGGAAGGCCACAGGAGGAGGCGCCAGGCCAGCGTGAACGCGAAGATGCCGCCCATGACCGCCGGGTAGAACGCCTCCTGGCGGAAGCGGTCCCGGTTGCGCGCGAGGACGGCCATGGTAAGCAGGTCCAGGCTCAGTCTGGGCAACACGGCGTAGCGCGCGGGGGAAAGCGCCAGGGACATAAGGTACGGAAAGAACGTCAGGGCGCTGGAGACGGCGAAAACCTTCACGCAGGTCCCTGCTAAATTATCCTCTGCCGCGGCCGCCCCTGGCCGCGGAGCCTCCTTCCTGGTTCCCGCGGCCCCAGAATAAAGGAGCAGCAGCGGGAAGAGGGCCTCTACCGGCAGCAGCACCAGGACCCTGGCGGCCAGCAGCCGCACGGGCATGCCGGATTTTACGCGTATAGCGTAAAGGAAGATGTCCCACAGCTCCACGGCCTTGGCCCCGGTGAAGGGGAGAGCCGGCTGGCCGAGCGGCCGGCCCAGGCGCGCGCTGGCGGACCAGACGGCGTAAGGAAGCAGCGTGGCAAGAAAAACCAGTACGCCGCGCCGGAAGTCTTTCCAGCTTAAAGGGCTGAGCTTTAAGCGTTTGGCCGCCAGCTGGAGAAGCAGCCCGGAGAGAAGTATGGACACGAATGAAAAATGGAACTGGAGGCCAAGTCCGCAGGAAAGGCAGAACATGGCCCAGGCCAGGCCCCTCCTCTGCGAGCGCGCGTCGAAGGCGAGGCAGAGCGCGAGCAGGGCGGCGACGGCGAACAGCGGGACATAGCTCGCGTTATAAGCGATGGATAAAAGCTCATAATTAAAGAAGGCGGCGCAGAAGAGCGCGTAGAACGCGGAAAAAACTCCCAGCTTACGGCGGGCGAAAACCCAGAGGAGGGCGAAGCCCGCCGCCGCCAGGGAGAACTGCAGTTCCCAGACCGCTTTCAGCCCCAGGCCCAGCTTCAAAGGGATGGCCAGCAGGAAATAGTAGAAGCTCCCGGGAAGATGGCTGCCCGCGCTCGCCTCCGGGCCGAAGAAGATCAGGTGCCCGGCCGCCAGCAGCCGCGCGCGGTCCAGGTCGCGGGCCGTGAAGATGGTGAACCTCGCCGCGTCCAGGAAGGACTGCATAGGCACGAACAGGACAAGGAAGACCAGCAGGAATTCCAGGGCCAGGAGCCCGCCGGGGGCAGTGTTCTCCGGAGCTGAATCGATATCGGTCACTTACATTCCCTTTTTCGCGGCGCTACTCCCGCTGTAAAACGCGCCGCCATTGCAGCCCGCCCCGCGGAGCGTCTCCCCGGGGCCGGCGGTTTCCGATCAGGTTTAAAAATTGCCATTCACCCAGCAGCAGCTGGTTCAGGTCTGTCCTGCGCAGTATGCGCAGCAGCCTCAGCGGCCTGAGGTAGAAGCGCAGCATGGCCGACCGCACTACGGCCGCCATATCGACGTTGTAGGCCAGTCCGTACCAGGTCCGCGCGGCGTGATAGTCGTCATGGCAGACCTCCTCCAGGGCCCCGGGGGATTCTTTCCCCGCGAGGTCGTAAAGAGGGGTTCCGGGCTGGGGGATAACGGTGAAAAAATGGGCCATGGTCAGGCCGGACCTGACCGCGAAATCCACGGTGCTTTCCATCTCTTCAAGGGTTTCCGTCGGGAAACCCAGCATGAAAAAAGCTTTTACGGAGATGCCGGCCCGGGCGGCGGCGTCTATGACTTTCCGCACCTGCTCCAGCTTCAGTTTTTTGCCGAGAAGTTCCTGAAGCCTCGCGCTGGCGGTTTCCACGGCTACGGTCAGTTCATAGACCCCCATGTCCCGGAGCAGGGGCAGGTCGGCCGTGTCCAGGATATCGCCCCGGACGCCGTTCGGGAACGTGAAGAACAGCGCGCGCCGCCCGTAGCGGGAGATAACGCTTTCGGCTATAGCGCGCATCCGCGGCTTATGAAGATTGTAGATATCGTCGATGATCTGGAATTCACCCACTCCGTACCTGGTTTTGAGAAGATCTATTTCTTCAAGCACGCTCTCCCGGCTCCGCCAGCGGAACCTTTTGCCGAAAAAGGAGTGGCAGTAGCTGCAGCCGTAGGGACAGCCGCGCGAGGTGAAAAGGGGCGCGTAGCGCCGCGCTCTCAGGGTTCCGTTCATATTATGCCGCCTGGCGTAAACGTCGAACGGGACCAGGTCCCAGGCCGGGAGCGGCAGAGCGTCCAGGTCCGGAACTATATCCGCCCCGCCGTTCGAAATATAAGGCCCTTCCGGGCCGGCGCGCCAGGTGAGCCCCGCCACCGACTTGAGCTCGCCCCCGCCGAAGAAATGCGCCTCCACCGCCTGCGGGAACGTCCGCTCGGCTTCGCCGTTGAATATCCAGTCGGCGCCGGTGGCGGCCATGGCTTTGCGCGGCATGCTGCAAGCGTAGGGCCCGCCCAGCGCGATAAGCGTGGAGGGGGACAGGACCCGGAGCGCACCGGCCAGCGCGTCAGCCGCGCCAGCCTCGCAGTTAAGCGCGCTGATCCCTACCAGGTCGTACTTGCCGGCTATCTCGGCCGCCAGCTTTTCGGGGGATTCTTTGTAGAGGCGGAGGTCCCGGTAGCCGGCCTCGACCCTGTCTCCGAAGCCGCTCCTGAGGGCCGAGACCAGGGATAGTATGCCGAGCGGCGGCTCGCAGATAGTTATGGCCGCGGGCTGGTAGGGCTTTACCAGGAGGACGCGGAGAGGGGGGCGGGAGCTCATGTGCCGCTCCCAGGCGCCGCTCCGGCCTCTCCCCGGGCCGGGAGCGGCTTGCGCGGAGTCCCCGAAGCGGGAATAGAGAGGACGCGAAGGACGGAGCGCTTTATCAGTCTCGCGGCTTCCGTCAGCAACAGCCGGCGGCCGCGCACGCGGAATTCCCCGGTGGGGTCGCGTTTTATCATCTGGGTGAAGTTGGACATCAGGAAAGCGTTCAGGAAACCCGGGAAGAAACGTATCAGGTCCCGGCGCAGGAAGAAATTTATGACCCGCTTCGGCAATATAGGCATGAGCACTATAAAGCTCAGGTAGCGGTGCGGGAGGGCGCCGTACTCCAGGTCCGGTACCCAGAAGCCGGCCGCCGGGGTGGACTGGTCGGCCGAGCCGCGCGAGAGGTTGCCTTTTTCCAGCTCCCGGAACTGTTCTTCCGTCAGCAGGCCGCGCTCCCTGGCCACGGAAAGGATCTCGGTGGCGGGATAATAGCGCAGCCAGAACGCGAAGATATTCCAGGGGTGGCCGCGGCTCAGCAGCCTCACCGTGGCGTCCAGGTCCTCTTTCTTTTCCCCGGGCAGGCCCAGGATGACGTCGTATTTGGCGCGGATGCCGGCTTCGTGCAGAGCGCTCATTGCCCCCACTATCTGTTCGTCGCCGGTGTTCCGGTGCAAAACTTCCTGCCGCAGCCGTTCCGAGCCGGATTGTATGCCCATCTCCACGGTGTCGCAGCCGCTTTCCGCCATCAGGCGCGCTATCTCTGTATCTATAGTGTTGGGGTAGACCCAGGCGGAATAAGGGATTCCGGCCTCTTTTTTGTAAAGTTCGCAGAACCTGCGGGTCCAGTTCTTGTCGTAGCTGAAATCCTCGTCGTTAAAGCGGACGTGCGCTATCTTATAGCGCTCTTTGGCCCAGAGGATCTCTTTAACCACATATTCCGGGCTGTGGCGGCGCGTCCATTTCTGCGGCCCGGGAACGCTCCTGCTGTAAAGCCGCCTGGAGGTATTGTTCTCGCAGTATGTGCACCGGTAAGGGCAGCCGCGCCCCGTCATTGTGGTATAGCCGAAATTAAGATAAGGCATGGGACCGTAATACAGGTCCTTGTCCGGAAAAGGCAGGGTGTCCAGGTCTTCGATGAGCGGGCGCATGGGGTTGAGCTTCATTTCCCCGCCCTCCCTGTAGCCCAGGCCCAATACGTCCCTTAACTCTCGTTTCCCCTCCAGCGCCTCCGCAAGTTCCAGGAGCGTCAGCTCGCCTTCGCCGCGCACCACGTAGTCCACGCAGTCCTGACGCAGGACCTCGGCCGCGTGAAAGGTGGGATGAACGTTGCCGAAGACCACCGGCACGTTCATGCGCGCCTTGATCCGCCGCGCCCATTTCAGCGCCCATTTGTAGTCGTCAGTGACCACCGGGACCGCTATAAGGCCGGGCTGGTGCGCCTCTATCTGGCCGAGAATAAAATCGGGGTCCTCGAAAAAGGAGGAAACCGAGGGATAGTGGACATAGGCGTTATCGAAGAGGTTGGCGTCGTTGACCAGGACGGTCTGGTGTCCGGCGCGCTTGAGGAAAGCTGAAAGGCATTGGATGCCTCCCATTTCCTGCTGGGGATTAAGGAACACGACTTTCATCTTTTTTACTCTTCTTCAGTGCGGGGCTCTTAAAGACCGCTATTTACCGGTTCCTGGCAGGGCCCGCAAGGCCTCGTCGACCACTCCGGCGTCCACAAAACCGCTCAGGTCTGTTGTCCCTTTCAGGAGGCCGTGGACCTTCATTAATTCCTGCATTTCGTCCAGAAGTACGGTCCGTACTTTCGGCGGATAATCATAGACCGGAAGGCTCATCCCGCCGGAATCAAGCTCCATCAGCCCGGTCTTGCCTGCCCTGCGGGTCTTTTCACGGCGGTCGTGGGGGATGGCCCTTTCATAAGCTATGCGCTTCATATAGCCCTCCGCTACCTTCACTGCCAGGCCGCGGTGCGCCTCCAGGAAGTCCCTGCGGAACACCAGCAGGGCCAGCGAGGTTTCGGGGTTGACCCAGTTCATGGGGCGGTAGACATAGACTTCCCCGCTCTCCAGCAAATGCGAGATAAGCATAAGGTGCAGATAGCCGCCGTCCGCTTCCCGCTTCTTCAGCATCGGCTCTATCCGGTCGTCGTCCACCTGGTCCGTTATCTTAACGTCCCTTTCGGGAACTCCTTCCTGCCGCAGGAATTCCCGCAGGAAAAGAGCGTCCGCCGGCCCGGCCCTGCGGGAGATAAGTTTCAGGCCCCTGAAATCCGCGGGGCTTTTTATTACTATGCCTTTCCTGAGGACTATCCCGTGCCCGGGAGCGTCCTTCACGTCGTGGCCGAGCAGGGCTACCGCCACTACGGGCTTCCCGGCTATCGCGGCCTTGATGAAGGAGGCTTCGCCCACCAGCCCGCCGTCCAGTTCGCCGGCGGAGACCAGGTCTATTATCTCCGAGCCTTTCATCTTCCCGAACCGGCCGTCTTTTTCAAGCGCGGCCACTTTTTCAAGGCTCAGGGGTAATATCGCGAGCGGGCCCCTGAGCCAGCGGGTAGTCAGCTCCACCCTGACCCCTTCGCGTTCAAAGGAGCCGTCCGCGAAAGCCCTGCCGAAAAGCGAGGTCCTGCCGCCGATAAAGTAGCCCAGCCTGACGGCCGGCCCGGCGGGCGCCAGCGGGCTGTCCGCGGCCGATAATGGGCGGACCGCCGGAGCGGGCAGGGACGCCAGGGCCGCGAGCGCTACGGTAAGGAACGTTTTTTTCATCGAGTAAACCGGCCCGGCCCGCCTGTTCCCGGTGGTCCGCGGAAGCCGCGCTGTGTTAAGACCGGAGATACGCCGGGACGCTTCGCCGGCCGCTGTCCGTTATGACCCCCCGGAATTCAAATATTATACAATTTATCCCTGGAAAACTCTTTTCGCCGGGTCGAGTGTAAAACATGCCTATGACCGCGCTGTTCCTCAACTCTTTAGCCCTCCTGCTCCTGGCCCTTAACTGCGGCGCCGCGCCGGTAAAAGACGCGGGGCAGCCGCGGGCGGCCGATAAAGGCTATAACCTGCTCGTGATCTCCGTAACCAATATAGGGACGGAGCATATGAGCCTGTACGGCTACCGGCGCAGGACCACCCCGGAGCTGGGGAAATGGGCGGCCGGCGCGCTGGTCTTCGAGGACGCTTTTACCCCCGCCTCCTGGACCCTCCCGGCGGGGACCTCGCTGTTCACCTCGCTTTACCCGTATACGCACCGGATCATGGGGCGCAACCGGAACATGCAGCTGTCCGGGAAAATAAAGACGCTGCCTGAGGTGCTTGCGGCGGCCGGGTTCGAAACGGCGGCGTTCACCGGCGGGCTGGATTATATGGGCTCGCTTGGCCATATGAGGGGCTTCCTGACCGCGCCGGACAATCCGCCTTTCACCAAGTTCGACGTTACGATGCCGCAGGCTTCCCGGTGGCTCGCGAAGAACCGGGGTAAAAGGTTCTTCCTGTTCGTGCACGGGTACGACGCGCATCCGCCGTTCCTGCCGTCCAAAAAGTTCAGCGGCGTTTTCGGAAGCACGGAGGGAAAGCGCGTTACCATCGACCCGGCCTTTACCTACCGCGGCTACAGGGAGAGCGGCAGCGCGGACATAACCGCTTACTACCACGAGCCGCGGGCGGTCCATGACGGCTTCGCCAGGAAAGGCTTTGTCTCCGAGAAAAAAGTGGTGCTGACTCCGGATGACGTGGACTACCTGCGGGACCTCTACGACGACAAGGTGCTGGAGACGGACCGCGAGGTGGGGGCTTTCCTTGCCTCCCTTGACGACGCCCTCCTGGAGAGGACCATCGTTGTGGTCCTGTCGGAGCACGGCGAGATGTTCGCCAGGCACGGGCGGTTCGGGCGCGCCGGAGCGATACGCGGCACGCTTTACGACGATGTGGTCCATGTCCCGCTCCTTATAAAGATCCCTGGAAGGCCGGGCGGGAGGGTGCGCGGCCTGGCGCAGCTTACCGACGTGATGCCCACCCTGCTGGAGTTGCTGAAGGTCCCGGCCCCCGGGAAGATACAGGGTAAAAGCCTGATGCCTATGGTCGATACCGGCCGGCCGATAAACGATTATGTCTATGCCGGCACTGTGTATAACAGCTATATGCCGGAAACCTACCGCCCTTACGGCGTAGCCAGCATCAACGAGTCCATACGGAACGGGGACTGGAAATTGATACACGAGGTGACGTTGCCCGGGGGTAAAGGGAAAAAGGGCGGCGCCCCGGAGTCGGAGGAAGAGACCTTTGAGCTTTATGACCTGAAGGCCGACCCGGGCGAAGCCGCGAACCTGGCCGCGGCCCGCCCGGAAGTGGTGAAGGACCTGGCCGGAAAATTAAAGCGATGGGCGGCTTCCGCAAAAGATTTTATCAGGGCGAAGCCGGGGTCCAGGGAAATATCCGGCGAAGTGCTGGAGCAGGCGAAAGAGCACGGCTACTGGTGAGCGCCGGCGGGCGCCAGCCCGTCTTCCCAGTCGAACAGTTCCATTTCCAGGATATAAGACCGCGCGGGGTCCTTTTCTGAAAGGTCCTTCTTCTCCGAAGGGTCCGCGGCCGTGTCGTAGAACTCGTTCTTCCGGGAGAGTACGTCCGCGGTAAGTTTCAGGCCGCCGGCCTCGCGGATGGACCTTTTGCTGAAATGGAACAGGTAGTCGGTTTCCGAAAAAGCGTTAAGGTCCGGCTCCGAGCCGGAGAGCTGCGGGGCCAGGCTGACGCCGCGCAGCTGTTTTTTCAGGCCGTCGTCCGCCTTAAGCCCCAGCAGGTCTATTACCGTGGGGAAAATATCCAGCGTCCTCACCTGCGAGTCAACGCGCCGGGCTTTAGCCCCCGGCACGCTGATAAGCAGCGGCACGTGGATCATTTCATCGTAGAGGGTCATGCCGTGGTCCACGCCCCCGTGGTCGAAAA
>JAJZVJ010000071.1 GCA_021845705.1 bacterium | reverse complement strand
CGAGATCTATATCCCGGTCTACTCGCCCCGCGCCGGTTCTCCGGAAGAACTAGCCATGATGGGAAGGGAAACCGCGAAGGAACGCCTTGGTACGCTTATCATAGACTTTCCGCTCAGGGAAAGTCTCATTACGGAAGCGGCCATAGCGCGTAAAAATTCCCTCATCCTTAGCGGCGCATACTTGTTCATCCTGCTCGCGGCTTTTTGTATCGCCACGCTGGCCCTGCGGCCCATCCGCATGCTGACCGAGGGCACCAGGCGCATACGGCTCGGCGATTACGACGCCGTCATCCCGGTTTCTTCCGGCGACGAGTTCGGGGACCTGGCCGCCAGTTTCAACATTATGGCGCGCACTCTCTCCGGCACCATAGTCTCCAGGAATTACCTGGACGCCATCGTGGACAACATGCTTGACACGCTGGTGGTTACCGACCTTGACGGCGTCATAAAACGGACCAACCGCGCCGCCAGAACCGTCATAAACCGCCCGGAAACAAGCCTTGAGGGGCTTGGCGTGATGGAACTTTTCCCCTGGGATAATGTAGAGACCGGCGGCTGGCTGGGCCAACTACGCAGAACAGGCGAAGTACGGGACCATGAAACCGTCCTGGCGGCCGGCCCGGGCGCCACGGTGCCGGTGCTCGTTTCGTCCTCCTTCATAAAGAACACCGACGGGGAAAATTCCGGGATAGTGGTGACGATACGGGATATAACCGAGCGCAGAAAACAGGAACAGGAACTCACCCGGTCCAACGAGGACCTGCAGCGCTTCGCCTTTGTGGCTTCCCATGACCTGCAGGAACCGCTGCGCACCGTCTCCAGCTACATACAACTGCTGGAGAACAAATACCGCGCCGTCCTGGGCCCCGATTCGGAAAAGCATGTCAGCTTTATTACGGGGGCCGTCGGGCGTATGCGTACGCTTGTACGGGACCTGCTCGCGTATTCCAAGATAAACTCGTCCCTTCACCTTGAGGAGGTGGACACGCGCGAGACGCTGGACTACGTCCTTGCCGCGCTGCAGGACACCATCTCCGCGGCCGGAGCGGTAATTGAGCGCGGGGAAATGCCCAGGATCAGGGCCGACAGGGGCCACTTGGAGCGGATCTTCCAGAACCTGGTAAGCAACGCCGTCAAATACCGCAACGGCGCCGCGCCGCTTATCCGCATAGGCGCGGAGCGCGGAGCGGGAGGCTGGACCTTCCGGATAAGCGATAACGGGATAGGGATAGAAAGCGCGTACAGGACCAAACTTTTCAAGCTCTTCGGCAGGCTGCACGGCAACGCCACGGACGGGGCCGGGATCGGCCTCGCTTCCTGCAAAAAAATAGTCGAATATTACGGCGGGAATATCTGGTTCGAATCGGAACCGGAAAAAGGGTCTACCTTCTTTTTCTCCATCCCCGACCAGCCTTAGGCCCTAGTCTAACCCAAGCTTCTTAAGCGCGGCCGCGAGGTCGCGGGAAAAGGCGGTTTTCGCCAGGGCGGCGGGGCGGCCCAGCGCCGCTTCCAGCGCGGGGTCGAAACGCAGCCTGGCGCAAACGCCCCCCGCCGCCGCGCCGCGGGCCATGTTCTCCACAATGCCCAGCACCGGGGTCGCGAGCGAGCGGTACAGCGCGAGCGAGCGCTCAAGCACGTCGCGGGCTATTATGGAGGGCGTGGTGACGGCCAGGACTTCGGCCTTCCGCGCGAACCGCATTATGTCCAGCGCGGCGTCGTTTATGCCCGGCGGCATGTCCAGAACCAGGAAATCCAGCTCCCCCCACTGCGTTATCGCAAGCATCTCTATGATAGCGTCGGAGACATCGGCCCCCCGCAGCGGTACGGCTCTGTTCTCCGAGAAGAATACCACCGACATGAATTTTATCCCCTCGTAAACCGGGGGCTCAAGCCCTTTTTCCTCTTTCGGGAACAGGCCCTTCGCGCCGAGTATAATATGGTCCGAGGCGCCGGCGAAATCCAGGTCGAACAGGCCTGTCCTGTAACCCTTCTTCGCCAGCAGCAGGGCCAGCGTACAGGCGGTGACGCTCTTGCCTATCCCGCCCTTCCAGCCGGTGACGGCGATAATGCGCTTTACGCCTTTAAGGCGCTCTTCTATTACGGAGGGACGCGGGTCTAGCTTCATTTTATATAGCTGATGCTTACGCCGCGGCCGGCGACCAGCTCGAAATCCGGACTTTTGCATTCAGGACATTTGAGGAAGGTATGGGCCATCTCGGGGATAAAATGGATGAACTCGGCCTCGTCCCTGGTCTTCTTGAGGCCTTTCAGGGGAAATTCCCTGGAACAAGCCTTGCACCGGAACACCGCCGGCTCGTCCATGATCTTGAACCTGCAGGCCGCGGCCCGCGGGTACTGCCCCCGCAGTTCCTCGAGCGCGAAAACGAATATTTCTTTGTCTATAGCCTGCAGTTCCCCGAAAAGAACGCCGGCCTCTTTTATCTTTTTATTCCCGGCGTTCTCCACCACCGCTTTTATTACGGATTCGGCTAAAGCCCATTCGTGCATAAACCGATTATACAAGTTATAAGAACGGCGGCATATGCCCCGGACCGGCCAGTATTACATCCGCCGTCCGGAACGCGGCCTGGAGCCGCGGAGAGCGCAAAAAAACCCGGCCTTGGAAGCCGGGTCTTTTCGCGGTTGCCTGCCCTGTTCAGGAAAGGCCGGGGATAGCGCCCAGGGCGCTCATCTTCTGCGCGGCAGCCTTCTGGCTTTCGCGGACGGCGCGGTTGACGGTCTCGGCCAGGGCCGCTTCCAGCTTGGCCTTGTTGAGGCCGGCAAGGTCGGCTTTTATCTCCACGCTCTTTATTTCCTGCGAGCCGGTAATAGTCACTTTCACCAGGCTGTCCTCGCTCGCGAGGATAAGGGAATCAAGCTCTTTCTTTATCCCGTCCATCTTGCGCTTCATCTCCCAAAGCTGCTTCATTTTGTCGATCATATAAGCTCCTTAATAGTTTCAACCTCCGCCGGGCCTTCAAGTCGCTCCCTGCTTCAGCACCAGGTCGCCGCGGCGCAGGCGCGAATGCTTGTAGCCGTACATAAAGTAGATCACCAGGCCGATGGCCAGCCAGACGAAGAACCTCAGCCAGGTTATTTTATCCAGCCCCATCATCAGGAACAGGCAGAACCCTATGCCCAGCACCGGGGTAAAATAGCCGCCCGGCGCCCTGAAAGGCCGCACGCGGTGCGGGTCCTTGACGCGCAGGATAATAACCCCCAGGCAGACCAGCACGAAAGCGAACAGGGTGCCTATATTGCAGAGGTTGGCCATCTCGTCTATATTGCAGAAGGCCGAGAGGACCCCCACTATGACCCCGGTCCAGATAGTGGTGATGTACGGGGTGAGGAACTTCTTATGGATGCGCGCGAAATACTGCGGCAGCAGGCCGTCGCGGCTCATAGAGAAGAATATGCGGGGCTGGCCCATCTGGAAAACAAGGAGCACCGCGGTATGCGCTATGACCGAACCAAGCGACACGATGACGATGATCCAGCGGGCCGCGTGGTTATAATCCAGCCCGGCGATAAGCGGCTCCGCTATCTTGTTCTTCAGTTCCATGAAAGGCATCATGCCGGTGAGCGCCACGGTCACCAGTATGTACACGAGCGTACAGATGATAAGCGACCCTATGATGCCGATGGGCATATCCCTCTTCGGGTCCCGCGTCTCTTCGGCCACGGTGGAAACCGCGTCGAAGCCGATATAGGCGAAGAAAATGGTGGCAGCCCCCACCTGTATGCCTTTCCAGCCGCCGGGCGCGAAGGGGATCCAGTTCTCCGCCTTGAAATAGTAGAACCCCACGCCCACGAAAAGCGCCAGCACGGCCAGCTTTATCATAACGAGGAAATCGTTGAACCGGGTGCTCTTCTTTACCCCCAGGACCAGCAGCACGGTAAGGGCGAAGACTATAAGCGCGGCGGGCAGGTTGAAGATTATGGGGACGCCGAACACATGGGGGACAAGGGACGGATCAAAAAGCCTGAGAGTCCCCGCCAGGGCCGCGTCGCCGCTTTTTACCGCCGCCGCCAGCGCGGCCGCCTTCTCGAAGAAGGTCCTGTAATCTATCCTCAGCCAGAGCGGCATATTTACGCCGAAAGCGCTGTTAAGGAAATCGTTGAAATAGCCGGCCCAGCTGATAGCCACCGCCACATTGCCTATGGCGTATTCTATTATCAGGTCCCAGCCTATTATCCAGGCCACCAGCTCGCCCATGGTGGCGTAGGCGTAAGTATAGGCGCTGCCGGAGATGGGCACCATGGCGGCGAGCTCGGCGTAGCAGAGGGCCGTGAAACCGCAGGCGATGGCCGTCAGGATGAAAGAAATTATCAGGGCCGGTCCGGCCGGGTAGCCGCTGGAAGCCCCGACCGCCGCCTCCCCCACCATGGCGAAGATGCCGGCGCCTATTATGGCGCCTATGCCTATCATCGTCACGTCGAAAGAGCCGAGGACGCGGGAAAGCTTGTGGCCTTTCTCCTTCGACTCGGCCATTATCTCGTCCACGGATTTAACTTTGAACAGATCAGCGGTGTTAGCCATGTTCCATGCCTTTGCCCGTAAGTGGTTTCGCGCGGGGCGCGTAAAACACGCGCTCCGGGGAAATTCGCCCGGAGCCGCCCGCAAGCCGCTTTACAGCCGCGGTTTCCTATGTAATGTTATTAAAAAAGTGGACCAGTTTTAAAGCGGTTTCTTGAACCCCGGAGGAAAGGCCTTCCCGGTAGGCCAGCGACCCGGCCTGCACGCCTATGACGGCAAGCTCCGCGCCGGTATCCTCTTTTACCACGGAGAAGGTGACGGAGAGCGGGAAACTGTGGGTGGAAAGCGCGGCCTGCCTGTTCACGTCCTCAAGGCGGAGGACGCGCACCTCGCCGGCGGCCCCGCCGAAGCGGGCCGCGTCAATAAGGATGATCTTGTCGGGTTTCCAGTCTATCGCGTCCTGCGCTATGCTTTCCGGGGTTGTCCCGGCGTCGAGCAGGCGGATGTCCGGCCTGGAAGGCTTTACGCGCGCGTAAACGAAAGGCCCGAGGCCGTCGTCGCCGCGGATAACGCTCCCCAGCGTTACCACCAGCGTCCTGCCCCTGGGGGCCAGCGCGTGCAGAACCTCTTCAGTCCACGAATTCGACATCAAGATAATGGGCCGAGCAGGAGATGCAGGGGTCGTAAGCCCGCACCAGCATCTCGAGCCTCAGGCGTATAGCTTCCTTAGGCAGCGTAATGATCTCCGGCAGCAGCTTAGCGAAGTCGTACTCTATGTTGTTGATATTCTGGTTCGTCGGGATTATGCAGTCAGCGTGCTTTATCAGGCCGGCCGCGTCGGTCTGGTAGTTGTGGTAAAGTATGCCCCGCGGCACTTCCACCGCGCCCACGCCGGAGCCCGCGCGCACCGGCACCGTCCCTTTCTCGTTCGCCCCTACCGTGACCTCCTGCCCGTAATCCAGGCAGTTCTTTTTTATGTCCCGGAGCAGTTCCAGGGCGTGGTGGTAGCAGTGCACTATTTCCACCACCTGCGCCACGGTGTTCAGGAAGGGGTTGTGGCAGACGGGCTTAAGCCCCAGTTCTTTGGCCGCCGCCTTCGCCCTGGCATGCAGCTTCGCCGAGTTCAGGTTGAACCGCGCGAGCGCCCCCACGAAGAAACTCTCCCGGGAGAGCCTGGTGAACTTGGCCGAGCTGCGCGGGTCTATGAATTCGTTGGTGGCCTTCTTATAATCCTTCCTGGCGAAGCGCTTGCCGTCGGTGGAGCCGATATCGCCTTCGAGAAGCGGATATTCCCCGTCGTCCGAGACCAGGGCCACGTACTCCGTTTCCCTGTTAAAATCCGGGAACTTCAGGGCGTTCGCGAGCTTCAGCGTCTCCGCCATGTCCCCGGCCATCCCCTCCAGGATCCTGAGCTGGGTGTCTATCTCCCTGGGCCTGGGCAGCTTGGTGAACCCCCCTACTATGGCGGTTATCGGATGCACATGGCGGCCGACCAGGATGTCGCAGACGTCGTTAACGGCTTTTTTCATGCGCAGCGCGCGGCGCACCACCCCGTTATGCGTTTCTATAAGCGGCACGAAGGAAGGAACGCCCAGGATATCCGGCGCGGCCAGCAGGTAGACGTGCAGGATATGGCTGTCGAGGAACTCGTAATCCAGCAGGAGCTTGCGCAGCTTTATGGTCTGCGCGGAGGGGACTACCCCCAGCGCCTCCTCGGCGGCCTGGATGGAGGCCAGGCTGTGCCCGCAGGAGCAGATGCCGCAGATGCGCGAGGTTATATGCTGCGCCTCGAAAATAGAGCGCCCGCGGAGCATGCCTTCAAAAAGGCGCGGGGATTCCACCACGTGGAACTCGCACTTCTCGATCTTCCCGTCCTTGACGTTCACTACTATATTGCCGTGCCCTTCCACGCGGGTTACGTATTCCACTTTCAGGTCCAGGTTCTTAGCGGTTGACATCTTTGTCCCCCTCCTTGCACTTGTTGTACATGTCGAACTTGCTCTTTATAAGTTCCGGCTTAAGGTTGTACCTGCCGATCACCTCCAGGGCGTTGCCCGACGGGTTCTTTACCTCGCCGCGGCAGCCGTAGCAGATATTGCCGTTGTTCACGCACCAGGAATTGCAGCCGGCTTTGGTCCAGGGGCCGAGGCACGAGACGCCGCGCTCGTACATGCAGACGTTCTCGTTGAGCTTGCACTCGGAACAGACGGGGTTGTCCGGCACGGTATAGGGCAGCCCGCGCAGCGCGCACTTGAGCACCTCTACCAGTTCCGGCGGGTAGATGGGGCAGCCGTTCACGGTGTAATCCACCTTCACCACCTGGTGAATAGGGCGGGTCGGGGTGCTGTCGAACAGTTTAAAGTCCTTGCCGTAAACGCTCTGGCGGATCTCGTCCAGGTCGAAGGAGTTCTTCATCCCGTTCACGCCGCCGATGGTGGCGCAGGAGCCGTAGGCGATCAGCACCTTCGAGCGGGCGCGGATCTTCTTCAGGCGCTCCTCCGCGTGGCGGTCCGTTATGGACCCTTCTATAACGGCCACGTCGTAATCCTTGTCGTACTTCTCGCTCATCACCTCGCGGAATTCCACCACGTCGATGACGCCCAGTACGTCAAGCAGGGCCTCGCCCAGATTCGCCACCTGCAGCTGGCAGCCTTCGCAGCAGGCGAAATCGAAGAAAGCCACTTTCGGTCTGGCCGCGGCGCGCGCGGCGCTGTTCTCTGTTTTCATCTTTGTTCTCCGTAAGGGCCGGGGCTAAGCCGGCCTTAAAGCTTCTTAGAGTCCTTCACCTCTTCGTAGGTGAACACGGGGCCGTCCTTGCAGCAGTAGTAATTTTTGGGATGGTCTATCTGGCAGTGCCCGCACTTCCCCATGCCGCATTTCATGTGGCGCTCCAGCGACAGGATGATCTGCCGCTCCGGCAGGTTCTTCTTCAGCAGTTCGGCTATCACGAATTTGTACATTATCGGCGGGCCCACCACCACGCCGAAAGTCTTCTCCGGGTTGAGATGCACTCCCGGGATCAGGCTCGTGATAAGGCCCACGTTCCCTTTCCAGTCCGGGTCCCTGCGGTCCACCGTGCAGGAAAAGTCCACGTCTACCCGCTTCTGCCATACTTCTATTTCCGACCCGAAAAGCATGTCCGCCGGTGTTTTGGAGCCCAGCAGGATATGCACCTTGCCGAACTCCCTGCGGTTGTCTATCACGTAGTTTATAAGCGAGCGCAGCGGGGCTATCCCCAGCCCCCCGGCCACGAACATCAGGTCGTTGCCCGTCATGAGCTTTACCGGGAAGCCCCTGCCGAAAGGACCGCGTATCCCGACCCAGTCCCCCTTGTCCAGGGTGTGCATATGGGTGGTCAGGCGGCCCGCCGCGCGCACGGTCAGTTCGAAAGAGCCGCGCTTGGTCGGGCTTGAGCAGACGGAGACAGGGGCTTCGCCTATGCCGTAAAGTTCCACCTGCACGAACTGGCCCGGCTCGTGGTCCAGGTCACTCCCCTCCAGTTTTATCTCGAACCATTTTTCGGTCCGGGTCAGCTGCCTGGCCGCTACTATCTGTCCTTTCCGCAGTTTCCAGTTGGAGTTTTTTATTTCTTCGGTCATAAAGCCTCTTACCTGTTCCCGGCTGCCAGGGCTTTCAAAGTGTCCTTAAGGTCTATTTTGGCCATACAGGTGCGTGTGCAGCGGCCGCAGCCGGTACAGAAGGCGCGGTAGAACTTCTCCAGCGGGTACTTGAACTTGCGGTAATAGCGGTGGCGCTGGCGCGCGGCGCGCTCTTCGCGGAAGTTCTCCCCTCCCGCCACGGCGGCGAAGGTCTCGAACTGGCAGGAATCCCAGGTACGGTTGCGGGAACCGGTCTTCATGTCCAGGTTTATAGTGTCGGCCATGTCAAAGCAGTAGCAAGTAGGGCAGACATTGGTGCAGTTGCCGCAGGAAACGCAGCGCTGGCCCACGTCCTGCCAGACCTTGCTGCCGGCGCCCCGGGCGAAGATCTGTTCCAGCTCTTTGTTGTCCACGCCGATCTCGCTGCGGAAAACGGTCTTCTTGCCTTCGCGGACCTTGTCGAGCGCCGTCAGGTCGGCGGGAGAGGCCTTGGGGAGGCCCATGCCTTCCA
>JAJZVJ010000070.1 GCA_021845705.1 bacterium | reverse complement strand
TTCCGATCTGACGCCGGTAATCTCCGTGGACTGTCCTGGCGGGATAAGAGAGATAATAGAAGACGGCGTCACAGGACTTCTGGTCCCGCAGGATGACCCAGTGGCCCTGTACGCAGCGATAAAAAGAGTTACCGGGAGCGCAGCCTTCTCCGGGTGGCTAGCCGCCGGTGCCAGGGCTAGGCTGAAAGAGAGATTCCTATTCAAAAGAATGCTCGCTTCTTACGAGCGCCTGCTGTAAGGGTTCACTCCAGACGGCGGCGACAAGATCAGGGGTGATTATTTCAGCCCGGGCTCACCGCCCGAGCTTTTATTTGTGGCCTGTTACGGAAACCGAGACTCCCAGCCGCCTGGTCTTCAGGCCCGCTGCGTGAAACCAGTTCTCCACCTCAGCGTATGTGTGCTTGTACTGGTATCTCGGCGAATACCAGTCGAAGGTGCCCAACACCATTTCATCCTTGTTCGGATGTACACACGTCGGCAATATCATCTCAAGGAAAGCCCCAAACTTCCTCAGTTTCTTAAGGTAGTACAACGGGATAGAAATGTGACAGAGCCACCAGAGCAGCCTTACCGGCATACGGCAGGTGAAGAATCTGTAAAAATCCGTAAAGGCATTGCGAACCTTCTCGTACCGGGATTCATTGGAATAGACCCAGATGGAAATATCCCCGCCCGTCCGCAGTAGCGAGGGCAGCCGGTCGAACGCGCCTTTAGTGTCGGCAGAGTGATGCAGCACGCCGAGGCTGTAGATAAAATCGAATACCCCAGGCCTGAACGGCAGGTTAAAAACGTCGGCCTGCACCACATGCGCGTTCTTCCTGCCGCGCATGTTCTCCACCGCGGTCTCCACGGCGAAAGACAGGTCCACGCCGACCGTTTCCCCCCCCTCGCTGCCGGCGATCTCCATGAACCTGCCGGTGCCGCAGCCAACGTCCAGTATCAACCTCCCTTTAAGGTCCGCCGGTGAAAATCCGGTCTTGCTGATGAATTCTTTCAGCGAATCCGCCGATCTATTATGGCTGTCCAGCTGCGTCTTCCTGTAGAAAAGCCACTCGAAACTGAAGTTCCCGACGTACTTGTCCGTTTCCACGAACCTCGGGATGAAATTAGTTATTTTATACACCTTGCCGCAGGACGAGCAAGCCAGCTCCCCTTCTTTTACCTCCCCTTCCGCGGAGGCGAGAATTTTAAGCCGCAAGTCCCCGGCGCAGGCTGGGCAACAGAGAACGTTCAAAAGTATTTCTTTCATGGTTTATATCCTATGGCTGGGGGGCCTGCGCCCCCCCCGTCCGCCGCAGCGCCTCGTAAAGCGCCACCCCCGCGGAAGTCGACAGATTAAGCGAACGCACCCGGTCGGACCACATCGGGATGCGGTAGAGGCGGTCCGCGTATTTTTCGTACATCCGGTCGGGGAAACCCGCGGTTTCGGCGCCGAAGATAAGGCACGAATCCGGGCGGTAAGGCGCCTCCCAGTAGCTTTTGCCGCCGCGCGTGGAAAAGAAAAGCAGCGACGGGTTTTCCGGCAGCGTCCTAAGGAAAGCCTCGAAATCCGGATGCACCGAGTATTTCAGGAACTGCCAGTAATCCAGCCCCGAGCGGCGTATTTCCTTATCGCTCAGATTAAACCCCATCTTCCCCACAAAAGCCAGTTCCGTGCCCGTGGCCACGCAGGAACGCCCTATATTCCCCGCGTTCCACGGTATATCGGGATTGATTAAAACTATTTTCATAAGAATTCGTTTTAAGTGGCGCGCGGACCGGGCATGGCGACCGGAACGCAAAAACGGTGTCTCACACACCGTGCTCGCACCTCCCCGCCTCGCCCTCCGCGCTTACGTAAGCGTCGGGCTCCGGCAGGGTTTTGCTAACCCGGTCGCCATGTCCGGTCAGCTTATTTTATAATCGTCGGCGTACTGCCCGTGCCACAGCTCCAGCATCAGCAGCGCCCAGAGCTTGTAGCCGTGGTCGCGGCGACCCTGCTGGTGCTCGTCCCAGAGGCGATAGAGTTCCTCCGGCCTGAAATAGCCGCGGTCCAGCGCCTTTTTTGAAAGGCAGGCCCCGGCCCAGTAATCCTTCAGCTCGCCGCGGAACCAGATCCCGAGCGGTATGCCGAAGCCCATCTTGCCCCGGCTGTAAATATCCGGCGGCAGCATATCCCTGAAAGTTTCCTTCAATATCCACTTGGTCCCGGAAAGGCCCTTCAGCTTCAGCCTGCCGGGCAGCCGGAAGGCGAACTCCAGCACCTTGTGGTCCAGGAACGGCGAGCGGGTCTCGAGCGAGTTGGCCATGGACGCTATGTCCATCTTGGTCATCAGGCATTCCGGCAGGTAGGAGCGCATATCCACGTAAGTCATCCGGTTCAGCAGGTCCTCGTCCGGGTTGAGCGCGAAGAATTTACTGAGGTAGCGCTCTCCGTAATTCTTTTCGTTGCCGAGCATGTTCGCGAACTTATTGCTGTAAAGCCCGCCGGTCTCGCCCGGCCCGAAGAAGGACACCGTCGAGAGGTAGCGGCGCTCCAGGGTGTTCATCACGGAAAATTTAAGGAACTTCTCCAGCCGCCAGAAAAAATTGAAAGGCGCGGTCTTCGGGAAAGCGCCCACGGCCTTAAGCGCGGCGGTCTTGGACCAGCCCGGTGCCGAAGCTATAAGGCGCTCCGCTTTCATCCCGACGTAGCGCAGGTAGCCGCCGAAGGCCTCGTCCCCGCCGTCCCCGTTCAGCGCCACCGTAACGTCGCGGCGCGTCTCGCGCGACACGAAGTAGGACGGCAGCGCACTGCAGTCCGCGTACGGCTCGCCGTAATGCCAGGCCAGCTTCTCCAGCACGTCGGCCATGCGGGCTTCCACCACGAATTCCGTATGCTTGGTGCCGTACATTTCGGCCACCTGCCGCGCGTAGCCCAGCTCCGAGAATTTTTCTTCCTTGAACCCTATGGCGAACGTTTTGACCGGGGTGGCGGAATGCTCGGCCATCAAAGCCGTGACCACGGAAGAATCTATGCCGCCGGAAAGAAAGGCGCCAAGCGGGACCTCGGACATCAGCCGTATCTTAACCGCCTCGGAAAGCTCCGCTTTGAGCATGCCTTTAAGTTCCTCTACCGGGATATGCTCCAGCTTCTCCGCGCCTACCGGCAGGTCCCAGTATTTTTCCACCGTCTCGCGGCCGTCCTCGAAGACAAGTACAGAGGCCGGCTCCAGCTTTTTAACGCCTTTAAATATGCTGATAGGGCTGGGGATATACTGCAGCGTCAGGTAAGCGTCGATAGCCGCGGGGTTGATCTCGCGCGGCAGGTCTTTTATGGTCAGCAGCGAGCGCAGCTCCGAAGCGAAAACCAGGCAGGACCTGGTTACCGCGTAGAAGAGGGGCTTCTTGCCTATGCGGTCGCGCGCCAGCACCAGCCTTTTGCGCCTGCTGTCCCAGATGGCCACGGCGAACATGCCGCGCAGTTCCTTCGGGAAGTCGGTCCCTTTTTCCTCGTAAAGGTGCAGGATGGCCTCGGTATCGCTTTTGGTCTTGAAAACATGGCCCTTGGCCAGCAGGCGTTCCCTGAGTTCCTGGAAATTATAAATTTCACCGTTGAAAACTATCCAGAGGCTGCCGTCCTCGTTGGAGATGGGCTGGTGGCCCGTCGAGAGGTCTATGATGGAAAGCCGGCGCATGGCCAGGCCTACGTTCTCGTGCTCGTAATAACCCTCGTCGTCCGGGCCGCGGTGGACGAGCAGGTCGTTCATGGCTTTAAGGTCTCCCCGCGTTACCGGCAGGCCCGAACCGTAATTATATAGTCCGCATATTCCGCACATAATTAATCCTCTACCAGATATTTTCCCCGGGGCCGGGGTGACTTGCCCCGCGAACCCTGGAAGATGGAAACCGTTGCGCGGTTTCCCCCCGCCTTGGGAAATTATGGCGGGGCCCCCCCTTCCCCAAAGGGTTCGCGGGGTAAGTCACCCCGGCCCCTTCGTCACATATTATCCAACTGATCTCCGTTTTCAGAATAGATCTCCATCAGCTCGTCCGCCACGCGCGCCATGGAATATTTCTCCACGGCGGTCTTGCGGGCCTGCTCGCCCATCTTAACGGCAAGGCTGTGGTCCGCGAGGTGCCGCTTAAGGCATTCTTTAAGTTCCGCCTTATTGAGCGGGTCGAACAGGCACCCGCTAACGCCCGGCACCACCGCGTCCTTCGCGCCGCCCACGCGGCTGGCCATCACCGCCACGCCGCAGGCCATCGCCTCCAGCATCGAATTGGAGAGCCCCTCGGAGATGGAGGGCAGTATGAAGACGTCCGCGGCGCGGTAATAAGGCAGCAGGTCGCCCTTGGGGCCGGCCAGGGTAACGCTGCCAGAAAGGTTCAGCACCTCAACCGCTTTTTTTAGCGGGCCCTCTTCGGGTCCCCCACCCACGATAAGCAGGCGCGCTTTAGGCGGGGCTGCCTCATCGCTGAAGACCTCGGCCCAGGCTTCCAGGAATTCTTTTACGCGCTTCTCGGGGGAAAGCCGGCCCACAAAAAGGAAAACCGCGGAGTTATCCAGGCCGAGCGCGGTCTTGGCGTTGATCTTCTCGTTGTAAAGCAGCGGCGTGTAGCGGCCCGTATCTACCCCGTTGCGGAAAAGCCGCAGTTTAAGGCCGGAGAATTCTTTAGATGTTTTCAGCCAGTCGAAAACCTCACCGTTCATCACCAGCAGTTCAGGCCTGGCCGCCCTGAAGAAGGCCAGCTTAAGCCGGCCCAGCGCGCTTTTCCGCGAAAGAGTTATTTCGTCCACGCCTCGGCCGCCGCCCAGTTTCACGATGGTCTTTTTCCCCGTCAGCCAGCCCGCGAGCACCGCGGCCACCGCCGGGGAGGAAGCCAGGTGCACGTGCACGGCGTCGTACTTCCCGGAGTTCCAGAGCAGCCAGAAGAAACTTTTAACCAGGAACAGCGCGGAATCCACGGCGCGGGGCCCGAATACGGCCAGCCGCTTTACAGCCACGCCCTCCAGCGTTTCCTCGGCCGGCAGCCCGCCGGTCCGGCGGGTGAGCACCGTAACTTTCACGCCGCGCCCGGCCAGCGCCTTTGAAATTTCAAGCGCCTGCTTTTCAGACCCGCCTATGGCGGGGTAGAAGGTCTGGCTGAGCATCAGCACCGATTTAACGCCGGAAGCGCTCACTTGTTTTTCCCCATTACTTCGGCCGAGAATTCTCCCCAGACCCGGCCGAGCGAATTTCCCATCTGGTAGATAAAGAACACGCCGACAAAAGTCATCAGCAGGTAGCCGACCACGTGCGCGTAGGAGATGAAGGCGAAGCCGACCTCATTCTCCACGCCCCAGGCGCCGAGCACCCTGGTAAGGACCAGTTCATAATTGCCGAAATAACCGGGCATCCCGGGCACGGAGGCCGCCGCCGCCCCGGTAAAAACAAGGGCAACGCATTTAAAGATATCGAGAACACCGCCAAGGCCGAAAGCCCTGGCCAGCACGTAAAAATTAAGCGCGTCGATGAACCACTGCAGCCCGGCGAAAATAAAAATAAGCGCCCCGCTTTTTAAAGAATGAAAACCCTTTACGCCCATGGCTACCCGCTCGAAAAGCACCCGGACCCTTGGAAAACGGGCAAAAAAGCCGGAGAACCAGACATGCGCTACCAGTTCGTCCGCGAAGATCAGAGCCGCTATGCCGGCGATGAGCCCCGCCACCAGGCCCCAGAGCAGCCCGTGATAGTTCATTAATCCGCCGGTTATTCCGCCGAACCGGGCAGCCAGGGCGAACATAAGGAACAGGACTATGATATCCAGCAGGCGTTCCACCAGTATAGTGGCGAGCACGGTCACCAGCGGTATCTTGAACAGCCTGGCGGCAAAAGTGGCGCGCGCGAGCTCCCCCAGCCGCAGCGGGAGGATATTATTGAGCGCCAGCCCGGCGGCCTCGAGCCTGAAGGCGTCCACGGCGCGCACTCCCGGGTTGGAGGGGTTCAGCAGCAGGCGCCAGCGGGCGCCGCGGAAAAAAAGTTCCGCCAGAACCAGCAGGAAGAACGGGACCAGGTAAGCGGGGTTCACTTTAGAATAGATCGCGGCCAGCCTGCCAAAATCAATGTTGCGCAGCGCGAAATAGAGCAGCAGGCAGCCGACAAGGAACCCCGCGGCGATGGAGAGTTTTGCTTTCATGAAGCGTCTATGCTTTTCAGGAACGCGTCCTCCCCGGCCGGGCGGCCCAGGAATTTCTCCACCTGCGCGGCCTCGTCGTAACTGCGGCCGGGGGCCAGTATCAGTTCCCGGTATTTTGCGCCGGTCTCCGGGTCCATCACCCCGGCGGCCCCGAAGGCGCCGAAGAGGTCGGCCGCGATGACCTCGCTCCAAAGATAGCTGTAATAGCCGGCCTCGTAGCCGCCCATCAGGTGGCCGAAATTGGCCTGCGGATGCGTATCAGGGCTGAGGGGCAGCAGGGAGATCTTCTTCATCAGCTTGTCATAAAGTTTCGTGGTGTCTACCTTGCCGCGGGCGGTGTGGTAGCGCATGTCGAGGATGCTGAAGAAAAGCTGGCGCAGGTAGACCAGCCCCGAGTCCATGTTCTTCGCGGCGATGAGTTTTTTTATCAGCTGCTCCGGCAGCTTCTCGGAAGGGTTTTTGTAGTGGCCGGAGATACGGCGCAGCACGGAAGGTTCGTAAGCCCAGTTCTCCAGCATCTTTGAGGGAACCTCCACGAAGTCCCGCGACACGCTGGTGCCGGAGAACTTGCCGTATCTGGCTTTTGTGAAGATATTGTGCGTGACATGGCCGAACTCGTGGAACAGGGTCACCAAGTCGTCGAACTTAAGCAGCGGCTGCCTGCCGCCGGAGGGCGGCGGAAAGTTGGAGACTATGGCCGCCGCAGGCAGTTCGTAAGAGCCGTCCGCCAGCTCGCGCCCGTGGCGCAGGCCGAAGCAGGCCGCGTGCTTGTACTTGCCCTCGCGCGGGAACAGGTCGAAATAAAAATAGGCGGCCACGGAGCCGTCCTTGTTCTTAACTTCGTAGGCGCGCACGTCTTTATGCCAGACCGGCAGCGGCGCCGGCGCGAAGCGGGCCCCGAAGACCTCGCCAAAAACCTCGAACATTCCCTTCACCACCGTTTCCAGCGGGAAATATTCTTTTATTTTTTCATGGTCTATGGAATATTCGGTCTTCTTGAGCAGGTTGTTGTAATACCGCCATTCCCAGGAATGCATGGTCTTATCTTCCCCGCCTTTCAGCTTCACGCGGGCGCGCAGTTCTTTGCGGCCTTTCTTCTTCAGCTTCGCCCAGGTGCGCTCGAGGAAAGTGAAAACATTCTCGCTGTTCGCCGCCATGCGGTCGGCCAGCACGTAGTCGGCGAAGGTGGGGTAGCCAAGCAGCTTCGCTATTTTGCGGCGCAGGGCGATAGCGCTCTCCATCAGCTCTATATTGGCGGGGACACAGCGGTTGTTCACCTTGTGCTCCAGACGCCTGCGGGCGTCCCCGTCCTCCGCGCTGTCCATGAACGGCACGTAGTCCGGGGTGTTCATGGTCACCAGGTAGCCGCCCTTTTCCGTCCTCTTCAGCCGGGCCTTGTAGTCTTCCGGGAGCCCCTTCAGTTCGGCCTCCGTCACCTCCAGCGCGTCGTTCACTTCGCGCAGGTTCTTGGAGAACTGCAGCTCAAGGCCGATAAGCTCCTTCATCAGCTTTTTGACCTTGTTCTTTTTCCGGGGCTCAAGCCCCAGGCCGTTGCGCTTGAAATCCAGCAGGGTCTTCTCGAGCAGCCGGGCCTCCACTTCGTCCAGTTTCCCCGCCTTCCCGGAGTATTCGTTCAGCGCGTTAAAAATGTCTTCGCGGGTCATCAGGTCCACGGAGTACCGGCTTATCTCCAGCTCCAGCTCCTGCCCGGCCGCGCGCAGCTCCGCGTTATCGGAGACATAGGCCAGGAGTATCGGTATCTGCACCGCTTCGCTGAAATCGCTGGTGGCGCGCTCGAAGGCCAGCACCGTATTATTGAAATCGCGCTGCGGACCGGGAATGGCCGCCAGGGTCCCGAGTTTTTCCTCAAGGTCCTTTATCGCTGTCCCGGAAATGGTTTTTACCTGCTCTGGAGTATAAGAAAAATCCGGCGCCTTCGACATAAAGCCTCCAAAAATACGGATACTGATATCCTTATTATAACACTATAGAACAAGGCAGCCATCTTTTTTCACTATCGAGGCCCGGCCTCTCCGGAATTTCAGCGGAAGTGGTCGCGCATCATGCGCACCAGGCCTTCGGTGGCTTTGCCGGGGATCTCTTCCCCCTCCCAGTTTATGGAGAAGTGGGCGTTCTTCTGCGTGGGCTTCACGTAGGTCTCGTACATCGGCAGGACGGTGGAAAGGATCTGGTGCTTTATCCCCTCTATGTCGCGGCCGCGCTCGCTGATGTCCCGCTGCACACGGCGCAGCACGGCGGTCACCATACCCGTTGAGACGAAGATCTTGTAGTCGCAAAGCGCCAGGAGCTTCGGGAAATAAAGGGTATAGAGTCCTTCCACCACTATCAGCTGGGTGGGCTTGTACGGGACCGTTTCTTTCTCCCTGGTATGCTGTTTGAAGTCGTAGACCGGCTGCTGTATGGTCTTTCCCGCGCAGAGCTCGTTCAGGTGCTTTACGGCGA
>JAJZVJ010000069.1 GCA_021845705.1 bacterium | reverse complement strand
AGCGAGTTTATAAACAGGCAGGTGTCGAAGATGTTGGGGGACCAGTTCATCCGGCAAAGCAAGTCCCGTTCCGGGCGGACTAACGATAATGCGCTGGTAGAGGGCAAGAACGGCAGCGTTATCCGCAAGCACATGGGTCACTGGCATATAGCGCGCGGTTATGCGCCGGAGGTGAACCGGTTTTACATGGGCAAGTTCAACATCTACCTGAACTATCACCGGCCCTGCGGATTTGCAACTGTTACCGTGGACGGGAAGGGCAAAAGGCACAGGAAATACGAGGTTTACCAGACGCCCTACGAGGCTTTAAAAAACCTGCCCGATGCCGCCCAATATTTGAAAGCCGGAGTGACTTTCGAGGAGCTCGATAAGATTGCCATGCTGGAGAGCGACAACGAATGCGCGAAGCAGATGCAAAAAGAGAAGCAGGAGTTGTTTAGAAAGGTTCAACCAGCGGGCTTAAACCTGTTTCAAAAAGGAGGACCGGCTACAAATTCACGACGGAATCACGACGAGTGATTTCAGGCTCATCCTTGGATTAGAAAATGCTCAGGCGGGCCGGAAGGACGGTATATAAGGGGGTTCTTATAATTTATCCGCCTTTTCCAACGGGCACAATAATTAATATAATTATCTATCTATGGAGTGGATTTTACAACTTCCGGTATTGTTTTTTTCGGTCATTTTCCACGAATTCGCCCACGGCTACACCGCCTACAGGCACGGGGACGATACCGCATATCTTTCCGGCAGGCTCTCGTTCAACCCCCTGCCGCATATAGACCCGGTGGGGACGATCCTCCTGCCGGCGGCCTGCGTATTCATGGGTTTTCCCGCCATGGGCTGGGCCAAGCCGGTGCCCGTAAACCCCTACAGGCTGCACAGCCCGCGTACGGATATGGCCAAGGTCGCCGTAAGCGGCCCCCTCTCCAATATCTTCCTGGCCCTTGTTTCCGCCGTTATTTTTAAGATACTTACGCTGCCTTTTATGGGTTTTATGGGCGCGGATCTGGTGTACTCGCTGCTTAAAGCTTTCAGTTTCGCCGTTATTATAAACCTGGCGCTCGCTATCTTCAACCTTATCCCTGTTTACCCGCTGGACGGCAGCCAGATAGCGCTTGGCCTGCTAAAAGGGAATGCGCTCGAGACCTATGAGAAGCACCTTCCCTATGGCGTGTATATAATACTCGCGCTGGTCATGACCGGGCTCTTTAAATACATACTCCTGCCGCCGCTCGGGCTGGCTCTTTGGTTTTTAGCCCATCTGGGCATTTATATAGGCTGATCTTATGGTAAACGACAAAAAACTCGTGGTGGTTTCCGGCGCCAGGCCCACAGGCCGCCTGCACCTTGGCAATTATTGGGGCACGCTGAAGAACTGGGTGGAGCTGCAGGAGAAATACGACTGCTATTTCTTCGTGGCCGACTGGCACGCGCTCACCACCGGGACGGACAAGAGCGAGAGCATAGCCGAAAATACCCGCGAAATGGTTCTGGACTGGATGGCCCTCGGTCTCGATCCCGCCAAATGCGTCTTCTTCCGTCAGTCCGACGTGAAGGCGCACGCCGAGCTGGCGCTGCTGCTGGGGATGGTGACGCCGATCAGCTGGCTGCTGCGCAACCCTACTTTCAAGGACCAGTTGCAGGAGCTTTACAAGGCTAAGTACAAAGGCCAGGAAGACAAGATGAAGAAGGCCGAGGGCGTGACGAAACAGCTCGTGGAGGCCCACGGCGAGGATGCCGAGACCACCGCGCTGCACAGCGACATGGCCGTGATCGGCTTCCTGGGTTATCCGGTGCTGATGGCCGCCGACATCCTGCTTTACGACGCTAAATTCGTCCCGATAGGCCGCGACCAGCTTCCGCACCTGGAACTGACGCGCGACATGGTGCGCCGTTTCAACCACGTGTTCGGCGGGCAGGTCCTGGGCGAGCCTGAACCGCTTTTCACCAGCTCCCCCGTGGTGCCCGGCCTAGACGGCCGGAAGATGTCCAAGTCCTACGGCAATACCATAGCGCTGGGGGAGGACGCCAGGAGCCTGGAAGCCAAGATAAAGAAGATGTACACCGACCCGCTGAAGATAAAGGTGGACGACAAAGGCCACCCCGAGGGCTGCGTGGTCTGCGCCTTCCACAAGCTTTACAACCCTGGGTGGAAAGCGCAGGAGGAAGCCTGCCGGGAAGGCCGCACGGGTTGCGGCGCGTGCAAAAAACAGCTGGTGGAGCTGATGGAGGCGCAGGTGGGCGCTTTCCGCAAGCGGCGCGAAGTGCTTTCCGCCACCATCGACGTGGAGAAAGTGCTGGCCGCCGGGGCTGAAAAAGCCGCGGCCGTGGCCGGGGAAAAAATGGCCGCGGCCTCGAAAGCCGCGGGGTTGAAATAATATGAACGCCATAGACATACATTTGGAGAATTTCGAAGGCCCGCTGGACCTTCTGATGCACCTTATCAAGAAGAACAACCTTGATATCTACGATATCCCGATCTCGCAGATAACTTCCGAATACCTCCAGTACCTGGAAGTGATGAAGAGCCTCAACCTGGAAGTAGCCGGGGAGTTCCTGGTGATGGCCGCCACGCTGATGCAGGTGAAGGCCAAGATGCTGCTGCCCGCCCCGGAGATGCCGGAGGGGGAGAACGGCCCCGATCCGCGCGGCGCCCTCGTGTCCATGCTGGAGGAATACCAGCGCTACAAGGAAGCCTCCCGGGAGATGAACACCCGGTTCTCCAAATTCAAGGACGCCTTCTACCGCGGTTCGCCCGTTTTCTCCAGCGAGGATAAGTTCCTGGACCTGGATTTCCACGCGCTGATGGACGCGGTTAAGCGCGCTTTCGAGCGGGCCGAGCCCAGCCGCGAGGTGGAGGCCGACCAGTTCCCCATAGAGTCGCGCGTGGCTAAGATCACCAGGCTGCTGGAAGGGCGGGAGTGGCTGCTGCTCGACGATGTTTTCGCTTCGGAGACGAAGAGGCTGGGTGTGATAACCTGCTTCATGGCCCTCCTGGAGCTGGTGAAGCAGCGCAAGATCCTGGTCTCGCAGGACGAGGCTTATACCGAGGTGCGTATTTATCCCGCGCCCGCGCCCGTTCCCGCCGCCGGCGCGGAACCGGCGGCCGCGGCGGAGCCGGCCCCCGGCCCGGATACTCCCTCCGGGTCCGGCAACTGATCATCGTTTACCGACTATCTTTATTTTACGAGGTACTATGGAAGACACAGAACTTAAAAAAGTGCTTGAAACCCTGTTGTTCATTACCGACGCGCCCCTGCCGGTAAGCCGCATAGCCCAGCTCTGCGAAATAAAGAACAAAGAGCGCATAGAAGGCGCCCTTGCCGAACTGCGCAGGAATTACGACGAGGAAGGCCGCACCCTGCAGGTGATGCAGGTGGCCGGGGGCTGGCAGCTGGCCACCCGTCCGGAATACGGGCTCTGGGTGCGCAAGCTCTAC
Source organism: bacterium (assembly GCA_021845705.1). GTDB lineage: Bacteria > Elusimicrobiota > Elusimicrobia > Elusimicrobiales > UBA9959 > UBA9959. The sequence goes on along the minus strand of JAJZVJ010000069.1, from coordinate 5,270 downwards.
CAGAACAAAATGACGGTGCGCCTTACGCAGGCCGCGCTGGAAACCCTCTGCATAATAGCCTACAAGCAGCCGCTTACCCGCGCCGAGGTCGAGGCGATACGCGGCGTGGAGGTCATAGGGCCGCTCGAGACCCTTACCCAGCGCAAGCTTGTTACCGTGGTGGGCCGCCGCGAGAGCATAGGCCGCCCTATACTTTACGGGACCACCAGCGAGTTCCTGCGCCAGTTCGGCCTTAATTCCCTGGACGACCTGCCCAAACTGGAAAGCTTTAATATAGAGAATATGGCGGCCGCGGCCCAGTCCACCGCGGTAGAGCTTATAGAGCAGGAATCCATCCCGGAGCCGGTCGCCGAGGGCGCCCCCCCGGCCGACCCCGCCCAGGCGGCCCCGGAAGAAGCCTATCCCGCCGAAGGCGCCGAACTCCCGGCGGAAGAAGCCGCGCAGGAACCCGCGGCCGCCGGGCCGGCGGCTGAAGAGGCGGTCCGGCCAGCGGCGGAAGACGTGGAAACCCTGGAAGAGCCCGCCGTGGAAGCGGCTGTCTCCGAGCAGCCGGCCGACGAGCCCGGAGACGAGCTCCGGTAAAGCTTCGGACCGCCGTTCTTTTGTCGGCGTAAGCTTTTTTTTATAATGCCTGAAATAAGAAAAGATCCAGTTTTCGGACGCTGGGTTATAATCGCCTCCGAGCGCGGCCTGCGCCCCAACGAGTTCCGCCTCGGCGCGGACCAGGACGGGAAGAACTATGTCTGCCCCTTCTGCGCCGGCAACGAAGCCCTCACCCCGCCCGTAATTTATTCCCTGCCGGACAAGGCCGGCGGCTGGCGTCTGCGCGTGGTGCGCAATAAATACCCGGCCCTCACCTCCGAAGGTTCCTCCGATAACCGCCGTGAAGGTATTTACAACCGCATGGACGGCATGGGTTTCCATGAAGTGGTTATAGAGACCCCGGAGCACGGCCGCCTGCTGGAGGAAATGCCGGCGGAGGCCGTCTCCGACGTTATCAAGACTTTCATGCTGCGCGTCAGGGAGATCAGGAAGGACCCCCGGATAAAGTACGTGATGATCTTCAAGAACCACGGGCGCAACGCCGGCGCGAGCCTGCTGCACCCTCACTCCCAGATCATAGCCATGCCGATGGCCCCGCTGCGCGTCAAGCAGGAGATAGACGGCGCCGCCGATTATCACCTGGAGCGCGGGACCTGCGTTTTCTGCGATATCGTGGCCGAGGAAATTTCATTCAGGAAACGGGTGGTCGCGGAGAACGCGTCTTTCCTGGCGGTCACGCCCTACGCCAGCCGCTTCTCTTTCGAGACCTGGATACTGCCTAAAAAGCATTACAGCCATTTCGAGGAGATGCCGGAGAGCGAGGCGGGGGCGCTGGCCGAAACCCTCAAGACCACGCTGGGCAAGCTTTCCGCTTCGCTGCCGGACATGTCCTATAACCTTATAGTTCACACCATGCCCGTGCAGGAGCCGGCCGCGCCGTACTACCACTGGCATATAGAGATAATGCCGAAGCTTACGCACGTCGCCGGTTTTGAATGGGGCACCGGTTTCTATATCAACACCGTATCCCCCGAGGACGCCGCTGAGATACTGAATTCGGGCAGGAAATACAAAGTATAGAGGAAAAACATGAAGATCCTTATTGCCGCCAGCGAAGCTTTTCCCTTCTGTAAGACCGGCGGCCTTGCCGACGTGACCGGCGCTCTGGCGCAGGTTTTCTCCAGGGCCGAAGACACCGAGGTGGTGCTTTTCCTCCCGCGCTACCGGAACGTGGGCGGCGGGGCGTTCTCGCTTAAGGCCGCGGGCGGCAGTTTTCTTATACCGGTCGGGAACAAGGTGGAGACGGCCACCATGAGCCGCGTGCAGTGGGGCAAGGTGGCGGTGTATTTTATAGAGAACCCCAAGTATTTCGACAGGCCGGGAATGTACCGGACCCCGGGGGGCGACTTCGAGGACAACGACGAGCGGTTCATTTTTTTCTCCAGGGCCGTGCTCGAGGGGGCCAAGTTCATAGGGTTCAAGCCCGACGTGATACACTGCCACGACTGGCAGACCGGCCTGGTGCCGGCCTATCTGCGCACGCTTTACCGCATAGACTCGTTCTACGCCAAGACCGCCTCCGTCTTCACCATCCATAATATCGCCTACCAGGGGATGTTCCCCAAGGAGACCCTGCTTAAGGCGGGCTTTTCCTGGCTGGACTTCACCCCGGAGCGCCTGGAATTTTACGGAGGGATGAATTTCATGAAATCAGGGCTGGTCTTCTCCGACCTGATAACCACCGTAAGCCCCACTTACGCGAGCGAGATACAGTACCGCCCCGAGTTCGGCCACGGGATGGAGGGGATCCTGAAACACCGCAACGCGGACCTCTTCGGCATCCTTAACGGGATCGACGACGAGATCTGGGACCCGGCCACGGACACTTTCCTGGAGCGCGGCTACGAACTGAAGAGTTTCCAGCGCGGCAAGGCGGCGGCCAAGAAAGCCCTGCAGAAAGAGCTGGGCCTGGAGGAGAACAAGGACCTTGTGCTTGCCGGCGTGGTAAGCCGCCTGGACCGGCAGAAAGGCCTGGACCTGCTGCTGAACGCCGCTCCCGGGTTCCTGGACAAAATGCAGTTCGTGGTGCTGGGCGTGGGCGACCCGGGCCTGACGGACGCTTTCGGCGCGCTTGCGGCCGCGAACCCGAAAAGCTTCGCCTTCAAGACGGGGTTCAACGAGTCCATGGCCCACAGGATCTACGGCGGCTCGGATATCTTCGTCATGCCTTCCCGGTTCGAGCCCTGCGGCCTGCCGCAGATGATCTCCATGCGCTACGGCTCGCTGCCGCTGGTTACGCGCACCGGCGGGCTGAAGGACACGGTGTTCTATAACGGCGAGCCCAAGGATTCCAACGGCTTCGCCATCGACAACGCGGACGAAGGGGAACTGAGGTCCGTCCTGGGGCATATTATTTCCCTTTACGGCTGGCGGGAGAACTGGAACATGATGGTGCGCAACGCCATGAACGGGGATTATTCCTGGACCAGGTCCGCCGAAGCCTACCTGAAGCTTTTCGGCATCGCCGCGCAGCGCAGGCAGCTTTAAGCGGCAGGCAGGGTTCCCGCGCGGTTCTGTTAGCTGAGTGATCCCAGGGGGTATGCCATGAAAGTGGTCCTGTATACTAACGAATATCCGCCGAACATCTACGGCGGGGCCGGGGTGGCGGTGGAGTACCTCACGCGCGAGCTCTCCCTGCTTATGGACGTGGAGGTCCGCTGCTTCGGCGAGCAGCGCGTCAGCCTGCCCCATCTAAAGGTGGCCGGCTACAAGCCCTGGGCCGGGCTCGCTAAAGGCGCGGATAAAGGTTTCGGCAAGGCGCTGGAGGCGGTAAGCGTTAACCTGCAGTTCTGCAAGAACAACACCGCGGATATAGTGCACTGCCACACCTGGTACGCCAACCTGGGCGGGTTCTTCGCGAAGCTCCTCTATAAGGTCCCGTTCGTCCTGACCACCCATTCGCTGGAGCCGCACCGCCCGTGGAAGCGCGAGCAGCTGGGCGGCGCTTACGACCTGAGCAGCTGGATAGAGGAGAACGCGGTAAAGGCCGCCGACGCCGTGATCGCCGTCTCCAACGGCATGAAGGCGGATATCCTGTCCTGCTACAAAGTCCCGGCCTCTAAAATACACGTGATCCATAACGGCATAGACCTGGCCGAATACAGCAGGAAGCCTTCCGCCGCGGCCTGCCGCAAATGGGGGGTGGACCCGGAGAAGCCTTATGTCCTGTTCGTCGGGCGCATTACCCGGCAGAAAGGGATAATCCACCTGGTGAACGCTATCCCGCATATAGACCCCAAGGCGCAGATAGTGCTCTGCGCGGGGGCGCCTGATACTAAAGAGATAGCCGCCGAGATGGAAGCAAGTGTCGCCAAAATACGGAAGACACGCAAGAACGTGGTCTGGATACGCGGCATGCTGCCTAAGAACGAGGTGATAGAGCTATACAGCCACGCCGCCGTTTTCTGCTGCCCGTCCATTTACGAGCCCTTCGGGATAATTAACGTCGAAGCCATGGCCTGCGGCGCGCCCGTGGTGGCTTCCGCCGTGGGCGGGATACTGGAAGTCGTAGTGCCCGAAAAGACAGGCCTGCTGGTCCCTTTCAAGCCCCGCACCGACGGGACCTACGAGCCGCGCGACCCGGAAAAGTTCTCGCGGGACCTCGCGGCCTCGGTCAACCGGGTGCTGAAGAGCCCGGCGCTGCGCAGGAAATTCGCGGCGGCCGGCCGCCGCCGGGCCGAAACCCAGTTCAGCTGGGCAGGCGTGGCAAAAAAGACCTACGACCTGTACAGGAGCCTGGTGAAGCGAACCCCGGCTTGACAACGGATTTAGTTCAGTCGTAAGATACTCCGGGATAAGGGTCCGTGCTAAGGATATTAAGGAGGAAATATGAAATACGCTTATAAAAGTGTTCTTTTGGCGGCGGCGGCGGTGCTCGTTTGCGCCGGTCCGGCTTTAAGTGCGGATAAATATGTTATCGACACTGTGCACTCGCATATCGGGTTTTCCATAAAACACCTCGGGATCAACACCGTCAGGGGGGAATTCCATGACTTTTCGGGCGTCATCATGGCGGACGAGAAAGACCTGTCCAAATGTTCGGTGGAAGTGGTAATACAGGCCGCGAGCATAGACACGGACAACGAGAAGCGCAACGCGCACTTGAAGAGCGCCGACTTTTTCAACGCGGAAAAAATACCTACGCTGACCTTCAAGAGCACGTCGGTAAAGAAAACAGGATCCGGCTATACGGCCGCCGGGAATTTCACCATGCACGGCGTGACGAAGGTGATAAGCATTCCCTTTACCTACGCCATGGTGAAGGACCCGCAGGGTAAAATGCGCATCGGCGTGGAGGCGGCGCTTACGCTCAACCGCCAGGATTACGGGGTAAAGTGGAACAGCGTAATGGACAACGGCGGGCTCCTGGTGGGCAACGACGTTAAGATAGAGCTGGACGTGGAAGCCGTGAAGCAATAGCCTTCCCCCAGCGGCGGCAAAAAGCCCCGGCGCCTTATAAGCGCCGGGGCTTTTTATGTAAAAAACATCAGAGCGTTAAGAGGTATCCGCGGGGGCGGCCGGGAGGCGGGGCTGCGCACCCTGGAAGATGGAAACCGTTGGCCGTCTGACGAGCATAGCTCTCGATACGGCACGGGCATAGCCCAGCGCGGTTTCCCCCCAGCCGGGAAAATTAGGCTGGGGCCCCCCCTTCCCCAAAGGGTGCGCAG
>JAJZVJ010000068.1 GCA_021845705.1 bacterium | reverse complement strand
GGGCAGTCGCCCGAGCTGCGCCTGGTCCTGCACCGGAGGAACATTGAGGACCTGGGAGACATCCTCAGGCTGCTGCTGCGGGAATTCTCCGGTTACGGCGGCTGGCGCGCCGTGGCTCTGCATTACGAGCTGGAAGGCCGGGCGCTCGGGGACCGGTCGCTCGGCCTGCGGCTGGAAACCTCCGCCGCGGCCGTTAACGCCTGTTCCGGGCTTATAAAGCGGTTCGGGGAATTCCGTCTCTATCATTTCCCGCTCTGCCTGCTGGCGGAAAAATTGCGCCCGCTTGCCTGGGTAAGCCTGCCGCCCGAGGACCGGTCCTACCCGCGGGCCTGCGGCAGGTGCCGGCTCCGGCCCTCCTGCGTAGGGCTGATGCCGGCCTATGTCAAAAGGTTCGGCCGGTCGGAAATAAAGCCGGAGGAGAGAAAATGTACGTAGGGAAATTATTGAAACCGCTGGTCCTTTCCGCCTGTTGCCTGTCATGCTCTCTGCCGGCGGGGGCGGCGTCGCGCGGAGAGAACGGGATAAAAATATTCAAGTCCGCCTGCGCTTCCGGGACAGGGAAGGGCGCCTGGCTGCCCGGGCCGAAGCCGGCGGGCGTGAAAAGGGTATTCGTCCTTGGCGGACCTGAAGCCCGGCTGCTCGGCTTCCCCCCCGGAACAGAGGGCCTTGAAGTTATAAACTGCGGCGCCCCCGGCGGCTCCGCGGACGGCCTGAAGGAGCTTGCGGCCGAGGTCCTGAAATATGACCCTGACCTCCTGGTGGTCCTGTACGGCGCCGACGGCGGTGTTTTAAAACCAGCGCCGGGCCTTTCTTTCGCTTCGCTGCGGGCCAGGTATTATGCTTTCAAGTACGGGCCGAGGGAGGCCCGCCTTAAGACCGACCTGAAAGAGCGGCGGGCCGCGCTCGCCTCGGTCTCGGCCGCGGCCCGCGCCGGGAAAGTCCCGGTGATATTCTGCACCCTGCCCGCCAACCTGGAGCTGCCGCCGTCCGGGGCCATGCCCCCGGAAAAGGACTCGTTCGCCGACGGGATGTCGGCCCTGGTCAGAGGCGACCCCGGCGCCGCGGCGGGTGATTTTCAGCGGGGGCTGGTAAAAAACCTGTATGACCCCTATTCGCGGTTCTACCTGGCAAAAGCGCAGGAGGAGCTGAAGCGCTTCGCGGACGCCCGCGGTAACTACCTGCTGGCCATGGAGGAAGACCTGGCGCGCGACCGCACCACTCCGGCCATGAACGCGATGATAAGGGCCGCCGCCGCCGCGGCCGGAGCCGGGCTTTGCGACCTGGAGAACGCTTTTTACTCTCTTTCCGGCAACGGCATTCCCGGTTTCAGGCAGTTCTCCGGCCCTTCCCTTTGGCGGCCCGCTTATAACGGTTTTATCTGGTCAAAAATAGCCGAGGCCGCCAGGGCAAAGGGCGCGGACGTGCTCGGGAGCTTCCAGGCAAAGCCCCCCGAGCCCGCTTTCACCGGAAAAGAACTGGCCGCGGACGCGGAGAACGCCGTTTCCGCGCTGTCGGCCCGTCTGGAGGCTTGCGGCGGCGGCGGCGGGGAAAGAATACTCGCCGAGATAGGGTTTCTTGAGGAACAGAGCCCCGGGCTGCTTGAAAGAACGGCCGCTTCAGAACAAAAAGGCCGTGTTTCCCGACCCGATCTTTACGCCTGCCTGGCGGAGGCTTACAGGAGGAACGGGGCTTTCAAGAAAGCGCTTTTCTCGGCCGGGAAAGCCATGGCGGCCCGCCCGGGCGACCCGCGCTACAGGCTTTTGAAGGCCCTCTGCCAGCTGGGCCTGGCCAGGGTAAAAGAGGGCGGTAAGGAACTGCAGGCGCTCTATTCCGTGCCCGCCGACAGGGCGTCCGCGCTGGCCGCCGGCAGGGCTTACGGGCTCATACAGCCGGGTGGGCTGGTTCCCGGCGCCGCGACCGGCGGATCGGCCGCGGCTTCCAAGGAATTTACCGACGAGGCCGTTAAGAAAATATTCGCCGGTGACTCCGCCGGGGCCGGGAAGGCGCTGGCGAAGGCGCTGGAGATAAATCCCCTGGACGCCGAAGCTTTAATGACCCTTTGTTCCCTGAAGTCCTCGGAAGGGGAATTGAACGAGGCGCTTGACGCCTGCGGTTCCGTGCCCGGCGCCGCGGCCTCCGGGGCCCCTTTTTCCGCCGGGACCCTTACCTCGGAAGCCCTTTACGCCAAAGCCATGCTGCTGCTGAAACTGGAAAAGAGGGAAGAGGCCGCGGAGTGCCTGCGCTACGCCGCCGGTTCGGCCCCGGCCGGGTGGGCTGGCCTTCCCCTGGCCCTGGCGGAGCTGGATAAACTGGAAAAGCTCCGGGCAGGAAGATAAAAGATTTAGCGACCCGATTTTTTATATCATATTTATCCGGCCTTCCGTACCGCCGAACTATGGTTCCTAAACACGCTGTTCTGTTCTTTGCCGTCCTGTTGTGTTCCGCCTGCTCCGCGGAGGGCCCTTCCCTGCGCCGCGGCGGGGACGTCTATCCCGATCTTAACGCGCTCCGGGCCGCCAATACCGAGGGCCTGGACTATTCGCGGGAAGTATATTACCGCGGTTCCGCGGTTTCCGTATTCGCCTTGCACGGCGGGGATATAGAGCGGGCCACTTCCCGCCTTGCCCGCCGTGTGGCCGGCAAGGATTTCAACCTCTATCTCTTCAACGGCTGGCTTGGGAAAGAAAGCGGCCGCCTGCATGTAACGGCCACCCATTTCGACGACGCGGACGCCGTGTACATAGCCACTTCCGGGGTCCTGGGCCTTTCGCTGCACGCCCAGGCCGACCGCGGAGACTGGGTCTGCGTGGGCGGTTCCAACAAGGCCGCGGCTTCCCTGGTGGTCAGGCGCCTTGAGGACGCCGGTTTCGCGGCCGTTACTCCCTGCGAACGTCTGCCTGGCGTCTCACCTGAAAACATAGTGAACCGCGCGTCGGCGGGCGGGGTACAGCTTGAAATAACCCTCAGGCTGCTCTCCAGCCTTGAAAAGAACGAAGAAGAACTCTCCAGATTTTCGGAGGCCGTCAGAGAGGCGGCGCTGGAGTATATGAGCTCGTACGGAAAAGCCCTGAAACAGGCCGTTCCCGGCAGCCAGGGGCCGGCCGCGAACGGGGCGGCGGCGCAGTAACGGCCGGCAAGAACTGTTTTAGACGGACAACAGCAAGGACAGGAGCATCATCAATGAAAAAAATAAGGATCTTCGCTTTCGGCGGCAACGAAGTCGCCCCGGTCGGCCTCAAGGACAAGGACGGCAAGGCCATTAATCCCGACATAGCCATGCAGTGGCAGCGCACCGCCGAGACCGGCAAGCTTGTGGCCGATATTTTTGAAAAACACCCCGAGGACCGCTACGTGATGACCCACGGCAACGGCCCGCAGGTGGGCAATATCCTGATGCGCGCCGAGATGTGCCGCCCGCAGCTGTTCCCTCTGTCGCTGGACGTCTGCGTGGCCGACACCCAGGGCGCGATGTCCTTCATGCTGGCCCAGCTCAACAACGAGCTGAACATCCGCGGCATAGATAACATCGTGGCCGGCATCGTGACGCAGGTGGTTGTGGACAAGGACGACCCGGATTTCAAGAACCCCTCCAAGTACATCGGCCCTTCCTATTCCAAAGAAGAGTCCGTGCAGCGCATCAAGGACGGCTGGTCCATGAAGATGTACAAGAAGGACGAGAAAGGCGCGGAGATCTGGCGCCGCGTGGTGCCTTCACCGGTGCCGGTCGATATAGTGGAGATAGACGCCATAGAGGCCATGCTCGACAAGGGCATAGTGCCGATAACCGTCGGCGGCGGCGGTATCCCCGTGCGCGAAGTTACCCCGGAGATAAAGGACGGCCGTGAGATATATACCACCAATTACGGCGTGAAGTACACCAAGCCGGCCAAGGGCGCGAAAGCGCTTAAGATGTATACCGGCGTGGAGGCAGTGATAGACAAGGACCTGGCGAGCGCCCTGCTCGGCTGCATGCTGATGAAGCGGGCCAAGGCCCGCGGCGAAGAGGTGGAAGTCAGCCTGACCATCTTCACCGGCGAAGACGGGGCCAAGCTGAATTACCAGAAGCCCGACGAGAAGAGCCTGCGCGTGATAAAGGTTTCGGAGCTGGAGGCCATCTACAACCAGGTGCCGCCTCCGTTCCCCGCCGGTTCCATGGGCCCGAAGATAAAGGCGGTCATAGAATTCGTAAAGGGCGGCGGCAGCGTGGCCTATATCTCCAAGACCGGGCTGTTCGAGGAAACGCTTGCCGGCAAGGCCGGCACCACGGTGCTGCCCGGGTAAAAAATCGAGAATCGAGCATCGAGGATCTTGATAAAGAACTTCTCCTCTTCGATTCCCGATTCTTGATCCTCGATTCTCGGTTAGTTATATACCTATGAAAAAAATAAAGACTTTACAGTGTATACGCTGCGGTAAGGACCATAAACTGACGGAAACCAAGTATAACTGCAACGCCTGCGGCGGCAATTTGCAGGTGCTTTACGATTATAACCTTATAAAGAAGCGCCTGAATTACGAGGTGCTTAAAGAGAACCCCGAGCGCAGCATCTGGCGCTACCTGGACATATTGCCGGTCTCAAGCATAAAGAACGTGCCGCCGGTGCAGGTAGGCTGGACCCCGCTTTACCGGGCCGAAAAGCTGGGCGCCGAGGCGGGTGTTCCTAACCTTTATATCAAGGACGACGGGCGCAACCCCAGCGCCTCTTTCAAGGACAGGGCGAGCGCCGTGGTCACCGCCCGCGCCTTGGAACTCAAGGAGAAGGTCATTACCACCGCTTCCACCGGTAATGCCGCCGCTTCCCTGGCCTGCCTTACGGGCAGCCTGGACATGAAGACCGTGATTTTCGTGCCTGAGACCGCGCCGGCGCCCAAAGTGGCCCAGCTGCTTGTCTTCGGGGCCACCGTAGTAATGGTAAAGGGAACCTATGACGACGCCTTCGAACTTTGCCTGAAAGCCACTGCGGAATACGGCTGGTATAACCGCAGCACCGGCATAAACCCCTTCACCAGGGAAGGAAAGAAGACCTGCTCTTTCGAGATCTGCGAGCAGTTGAACTGGGAAACCCCGGACAAGATCTTCGTCCCGGTAGGCGACGGGAATATCATCAGCGGCATCTGGAAGGGTTTTGTGGAGTTCCACCGCCTCGGGATCATAGAGCGTCTGCCGCAGCTGGTGGCGGTGCAGGCCGAAGGTTCGGATTCCATAAAACGCGCGTTCGAATCCGGTACCGACGTGCAGCCCGTGTCCGGCAAGACCGTGGCGGACAGCATCTCCGTGAGCCTGCCGCGCGACGGCATGGCCGCCGTCATGGCCATCCACGATTCCGGCGGTTTTGCCGTGAGCGTAACCGACGCCGAGGCCCTGGCCGCCATACCGCGCATAGCCCGCGGCTCCAACGTCTTCGCCGAACCCGCGGCCGCGGTTACCTACGCCGGCCTGGTCAAAGCCGTCAGGGAAGGAAAGGTCAAGGATAACGAATCCGTGGTGCTGCTGATAACGGGCAACGGCCTTAAAGACATACAGAGCGCGATGCGATCCGTAGGGAAGCCGTACGTGATAAACCCCGATATCGGCGAACTGCGCAGGCTTTTGACCGACAATAACCTGCTCTGACGCGGTCTCCGGCCGCGCCGGCAGGATAGCCCGGTAAGAGCGGCGAAGTATAACAGAATAGAGGCCGGCTTTATAAGCCGGCCTCTATTCTGTTCGGTTCCTTCGTCTTATTTGTCGGGGAGGGCTATGGTAAAAGCGGAACCTTTCTGCAGCTGGGACTTGGCGAAGACCTTGCCGCCGTGCACCTCGGCGATCTTTTTTACCAGGGCGAGGCCCAGGCCCCAGCCTTCCACCTGGCCGGTAAAGGTGGCTTCTACCTGGTAGAATTTGTGGAAAATATTATCCAGCTCTTCGCCGGGAATGCCGGGGCCGTTGTCGCCTACCGAGATAATGGCGTATCCGTCGCGGACTTGGGCGGAAAGTATGACCAGTTTGTCTTTGCCCTGGTTGAACTTTATGGCGTTGTCGATCAGGCTTTTTACCCCGGAGGCCAGGACCTTGCGGTCGGCCTTTATGGTGACGGCATCCGGGGTTGCAAGCTTTATAATAAGGCCCGGGGTATCCTTGAACCTCACCCTGGCGTCCTCCGCTATTTCTCCCAGGAAGTCGGAAGCGTCGAAATCCATCTTTTCAAGGGAGGATGCGTCCAGGTTGTCTATGGTCACGAAATCGAGCAGGCTTTCCACCAGGCCGTTAAGCTTCAGGCCCTGGCCGTAGATGGTGCCGGAGGCCTTTTGCACCATGTCCGGGAGCCCTTTTGACCTGGACTCGTCGCGGAGTATCTGCGCGTAGCCGTTTATGCAGGCCAGCGGGGTCTTGAATTTGTGCGAGATGAGCGACAGGAAGTTGCGCGCCATGCGTTCTTCAAGGCGCTGGGCGGTCACGTCGGTAAGTATCCAGAGCCTGCCCTCGGCCACCTCGTTGCCTTCCTTGTCTTCCTTGAAAAGCTTTATAGCCGAACCGTCCAGGTAGAAACGCTTGGGTTTTTCCCGGTAAAGTTCGAAACGGCACACGGGCGCGTCGGAACCGGTTATGGACTCGATGCCGGGCTTCATTTCAAAATTCTGGAAAGCGTCCCGGATGTTCTCGAATTTGTACTTTTCATGCTCCAGGTAGGCCTTGGCGGAGCTGTTGATTATTATTATCCCCCCGTTGATGTCGGTGAGGATGGCCCCTTCCTGTATGCGCTTGAAAACTATTTCCATCTTGCGCTTCTCTTCCCTGACAGTGGAGAAAAGGCGGGAGTTCTCTATGGCTATGGCGGCCTGGCTGGAGAAGGCCTCGAAATTGTTCTTGTCCGTTTCGGAAAAATCGCCTTCTATCCGGTTTATGGCCTGGACGACGCCTATCACCTTGCCCTTGATGATCATGGGGCAGGTGAGCAGCGAGCGGGTGACGAAGCCGCTGGCCGAGTCGGCTTTCTTGGAATGGCGCGGGTCGGAGGCGACGTCGTTGATGATGGTGGAGCGGCCTTCCTTGGCGCAGCTGCCGGCCACGCCCTCGCCCAGCTTGAAGCGCATCTTCTGCACATCGTCGGGTAGGCCCAGTGCGACGTCGAAATAAAGCTCCTGCGCTTTTTCGTCCAGCAGGTAAAGCGAAGCGCGCTCCGCCCCGACCACGCGCGAAGCCAGGCGCATGATAGTGGTGAGGAGCTCTGAAATGTCTAGTTTTGAGGAAAGCAGCCGGGAGACCATCACCAGCATTTCCAGGCTTTCCTGCGACTGCGTTATCATCCGTTCACCGTCCTAAAAAAATAACTGCAGAAATATTTTATAGTAGCTCTTCCAGTCCGAGCTTTCCTGCTTGTAAGCGTTGTACGCCAGGTCCAGGTTGCTCTTTTCGTTAAGGTTCAGTTTCATGCCGAACACCAGCGAATTGGCGAGGTCGGCCTGCCTGAAGGATATTTTACTATATCCCGCGTAAAGATGGCTGTCGAAATCCGGCTGCATGTTGCGCGCCAGCTGAACGGTCAGCGCCCACTCCGGGATGGCCGTGAGCTGCTGGAAGGCGCCCAGGTAGGCCAGTTCGGACTGGTCCAGCACCGGGCGCACCAGGGCGGAGTTGGAGATCCCGGGAGGTTTTGAGAAGCCTGCCGCGGAAGCCTGGAAGAAGAACTGGCCGTAAAAAGATTTCTCGGCCTGCACTTCAACGGCCGACTGTGAGAATGTCTTCCTGTCCAGGGTCCCGGCCTCGTTAACGAAGGCTTTCTGCCGGGCCCAGGCCCCGGACAATGAGAGGTGCGTGTAGCTCTCGTCCTGCCCTTCGGAGAGCGAGGTGAGAAAGTAGAGCTTCCCGCCCGAGGCCCCCGAGCCGGTGGAGGGGGAGACGGGGTACAGGAACGGCTTGAGCGAGATGAAATAAGTGGGCCCGGAATACATGAGCGGCAGGTGGAACGAGTAGATCCTGTCCTTGTAACCGGCGCTGTCGGAATAAAAAGAAGCGTTAAGCCCTGCGGCGAGCACGCGCGAAGCCTTGTTGAATACGGTGAAAGAGTCTTTCTTCAGATCGTTGGACCCCGTGGAATAATCGTTTTCCACCCACCAGGCGGCGCGCGCCCCGGTCACGGCGAAGGCCGCTATGGCGGCGGCAAGCAATAGTTTTCTCATCTTTTACATTATATATTATAACCGCGCAACCAACGCGCGAAAATAAAAGCCCTCCGCTGGGGAGGGCTTTTGGCGCGGCCGCGGTATCCGGAGCCGCGGCCTGGTTCTGCTTGTCCGCGTCAGGCCGGCGTTTCGTTCAGGAACAGGAAGAAATACTGCAGGAAATCGTAGAGATCGCAATTCACCAGGTCCACGTCCACCTGGCTGAAGCCCATACCGCCGCTGATGTGGCCGCTGACCTTGTTGTAGGTAAGTTCCACGGGGGAGTGGGTGGCATAGCCTTTTATCGAGACGGTCGTGGCGTCCGCGTTGCCCTCGTCCATGTTGAATTTAAGGCGCAGCGGGGCGTGGTTGGAATAGCCCTCCAGCAGGCCGTTCTTCCAGTTCACCGTATACTTCACCGGGCTGACGTTGGCGCCGCCCTCCACGCTGACTTCCTCGGGGCTCCAGAGGAACTTTAAGTCCACCTGCGAATGGTTGGCGCCGCCGGTTATGGTTTTCGCGTCATTGTCTATCTTTATGTCCACCGGGGACAGGTTGATGCCGCCGGTTATCGTCCAGTCCAGCTTGTTCAGGGTCACGTCCACGGAAGAGGGTGTCATCCCGCCCTTTATGGTGCCCATTTTAACGGCGAAGGTTGACTTGTTGTTTAGCCCGAAAAGCTGGTTATGCACCTTTCTGCTTACTTTGACTTCGGTGACGTAATAGTACCGGGCGAGGCCCACGGCCTGGTCGGTCGCGTCGTGTCCGGTGACG
>JAJZVJ010000067.1 GCA_021845705.1 bacterium | reverse complement strand
TACCGGCCGCAGGTCAGTTTTAATATTTTTCCACGCTGTAGCGGGCCAGCCGTCCTTTTTTATAATGGAACTTCCCGGAGAAGTGACCGCGCCTCTTAAGCAGTGGCAGGAACACCCTGTCCCCCTCCCAGAGGTTCAGTTTCAGCAGGTCCCTGTCTTTGATCCACTCAAGGTCGCCTTCATCGGACTCTATCAGCCTGCCCGAGAAGCTTGAAGCGGTAAAAACAAAAACATACCAGTCCTCGTCCTTGGCGAAACCCGGAAAAGTCAGGATACCCTTCAGCGCCGGGTTCTTTATCTTAAGGCCGGATTCCTCAAGTATCTCGCGCTTTACGCAATCCTCCGGGGATTCCCCCGGCTCGAACTTTCCGCCCAGGCCGTTCCATTTCCCCTCGTGGACATCGTCTATCTTTTTCACGCGGTGCAGCATAAGGGTGCGCCCGTTCTTCCTGACGTAGCAGAGAGTGGCTAGTTTCATGTTCTTAAAGGTCTGACTTGCCTACCGGGGGCACCGCCTCGAAAAGCCAGGTGCTCAGGTAGCGTTCCCCGGTGTCAGGAAGAACCACTACTATGGTCTTACGCGCCGCCGCAGGATCTTCCGCGGCCGCGACGGCGGCGCAGATGGCGGCGCCCGAAGAGATGCCGCAGAATATCCCCTCTTCTTTCATCAGGCGCCTGGCCATCAGGCCCGCATCCTCGTCTCCGACCGGCGCAACCGTATCTATAAGATCGCGCTGAAGTATTTCAGGCACAAAATTCGCGCCCAGGCCCTGGATCCTGTGAGGGCCGGGTTTCCCGCCGCTCAGTACCGGTGAGGCGGAAGGCTCGACGCCTATCACCTTTAATTGCGGGCGCCGCTTTTTGAGCGCGCGCGCTACGCCGGTTATGGTCCCGCCGGTACCTATCCCGCCCACGAAAACGTCAATTTTTCCGTCAGTATCCTGCCAGATCTCCTCCGCCGTGGTGGCCTCGTGTATAGCCGGGTTGGCGGGGTTGGAGAACTGGGCGGGCATGAAAGCCCCGGGGGTGGCGGCAAGGATCTCTTCAGCCTTGGAGACGGCCCCGGCCATCCCGGCCGGCCCCGGCGTCAGAACCAGCTGCGCGCCGAAGGCCTGCATGATCTTGCGGCGCTCCACGCTCATGGTCTCGGGCATGGCGAGCACCAGGCGGTAGCCCCTGATAGCGCAGATCCAGGCGAGCGCTATGCCGGTATTGCCGCTGGTGGGCTCCACCACCACGCCGCCCGGCTTAAGGACGCCTCTTTCCTCGGCGTCTTTTATCATGCCCCAGGCGGCCCTGTCCTTTACGCTTGAGGTCGGATTATAAAATTCCAGCTTGGCCAGCAGCAGGGCGGAACTGCCCCGGGCCAGACGGTTGATCTTCACCAGCGGGGTACGGCCTATAAGGCCCGTCATGTCGGGAGCGTATTTCATTTATGCACTATCTCCTTTTTCAGCTGGTCGATCTGCGCCTGCACCCTGCGCATCTCTTCGCTGCAGTAGTCGGGAAGCTTGTTGTGGTCCAGCTGCGCCCTGCCGGGAGCCCCGCCGCGCGAGCCGTGCGCCGGCACGCCGAAAACCGTGGTATCGGGGGCTACTTCCTGCAGCACCACCGAGCCCGCCCCTATGCGCGAGCGGTCGCCTATTTTAATGGCGCCGAGGATTATCGCTCCGGAGCCTACCACTACCCCGCTGCCCAGGGTGGGATGGCGTTTTTTATGTTCCAGGGAGGTTCCGCCCAACACCACGCCCTGGTACATCAGCACGTCGTCGCCTATCTCCGTGGTCTCGCCTATCACCACGCCCATGCCGTGGTCTATAAAGAAGCGGCGGCCTATTTTAGCGCCGGGGTGTATCTCTATCCCGGTCAGGAAACGGGCCAGGTGGGAGAGCAGGCGGGCGGGAAAGTAGAGCCCACTCTCCCAAAGCCAATGCGCCGGCCGGTAAAGCCAGACGGCGTGCAGCCCCGGGTAGCAAAGCAGCACTTCCGGCAGGCTCCTGGCCGCCGGGTCCTTTTCGAAAACTGTCCTTATGTCTTCCGCTAGGTTCATTTTTTCCTTTGGTACAGCCCGGTAAGAACGGCTTTGCCTAAAGACCTTGGATCAAGGTAGTCTTCAAGCCGAGCATTACCGCCGGCGTAGCTCTCCGAGTCAAGCGCGTAAAGAGTGAAGATGTAGCGGTGCCGGCCCGAAGGCGGGCAGGGACCGGTATACCCGTTATTACCGGCGTCATTGCGCAGTTCCCGGGCCGGCGGCCTGGTCCCCAGGGCGAACCCCGGGACCACGGGCGGGATATCCACCACGGCCCAGTGCAGGAAATGCCCGGAGGGCGCGTCCGGGTCACGCACTACCAGCGCCAGGCTCCGGGTCCCGGACGGAAGGTTGGACCAGCGCAGCGCCGGCTGCGTATTCTTCCCGTCGCAGGTGAATTCGGACGGGATCTCCGAATCGGCATGAAAAGAATCTGAAACCAGCGAGAAGCCGCCTGCAGGCGCGGGTTGCTGCGGAACCTGCCCGGAGCAGCCCGCCAAAGCCGTGAAGGCCGCCGCGGCGAAGATAAAAACCATCCTTTTTTGCGCCATAAGATTTTCCCTCCCCGTATTTACTCCCCCATCGCAAAAGTATTATATAATTTTGTATTAGACGTCCGCATCAGGCCAAGGAGAACTAAAATGGGTTTTAATCTGAGAAACAGGAACTTCCTTAAAGAACTCGACTTCACCAAGAGCGAACTGGTTTTTCTGCTGAAATCAGCCAAAGACCTCAAGACAGCCAAGTACGCGGGCACCGAGCGGCCCAGGCTGACCGGCAAGAACATAGCCCTGATATTTGAAAAGTCCTCCACCCGCACGCGCTGCGCCTTCGAGGTGGCCGCCCACGACCAGGGAGCCCATGTCACTTACCTTGAACCGACCGGCAGCCAGCTGGGCCACAAGGAAACGGTCAAGGACACCGCCCGCGTGCTGGGCCGGATGTACGACGGCATAGAATACCGCGGCTTCGGCCAGGAGATAGTGGAGGAGCTGGCCAAATACGCCGGGGTACCCGTGTGGAACGGCCTTACGAACCAGTGGCATCCCACCCAGATGCTGGCCGACGTGCTGACCATGACGGAGCACAGCTCCAAGCCGCTCGAAAAGATCTCCTACGCCTATGTAGGCGACGCCAGGTTCAATATGGGCCGCTCGCTGCTGGTAGTGGGCAGCATCCTGGGCATGGACGTGCGCATAGGCGCGCCCAAGGGCCTGCAGCCGGACGCCGAACTGATAGCGGCCTGCAAAGAGATAGCGAAAGCCTCCGGCGCCCGCATCACCGTCACGGCCGATCCGGCCCAGGCCGTAAAGGGAGCGGACTTCATACACACGGACGTCTGGGTTTCCATGGGCGAGCCCAAGGAAGTCTGGGCGGAGCGCATCAAACTGCTGAAGCCCTACCAGGTGAACCCGGCGCTGCTGAAAAAATCCGGCAACGGGAACGTGAAATTCATGCACTGCCTGCCGGCTTTCCACAACGCCGACACCAAGGTGGGCAAGCAGGTATCCGAAGAGTTCGGGCTGAAGAACGGCATCGAAGTTACCGAGGATGTTTTCGAGTCGGAAGCCTGCATCGCTTTCGACCAGGCGGAGAACCGCATGCACACTATCAAGGCGGTAATGGTCGCGACCCTGGGACACTGAGGCCCGGGGCCAGGGGGGCTGATGAGCGGGGAGGGAAAATGCCGGCTATATTGATGATTGACGACGATACAGAATTCAGCGGCCTGGTGTCGCGGCATTTCACCGGGCTGGGCTATAAAGTTGCACTGGCCAGCGACGGGGCGGAAGGCCTCAAAATGGCGGTGGGACTCAGGCCCGACATAATATTCCTGGATATAGCGATGCCCGGAATGAACGGCATAGAGGTGCTGCGGGAGCTGCACTCCGGGGACGAAACTTCGGACATCCCGGTCCTGATCATAAGCGGCAAATATTTCGACAAAGGAATGAGCGATCTTTTCACCCAGGAAGCCAACTGCCGCGAATTCATCGCTAAGCCCGTGGCGCTGGCTATCCTGCAGCAAAAAGTTGAAACCCACCTGAAAAAATAAAACCCCGTCCCGGGGCTTTAACATTACCGCGTATCTTACCGCCCGCGGACCAAAAGTCCGCCTATGCCGCGTGCGCCCGCGCACGGACCGGCTCAGCGCAGAAGAGGCTTAAACCCGGAGATAAAGAGCAGCAGTTCCACCGGCCCCGCCGCCTTTACCACGCGCACCTCGCGCACCAGTTTGAACAGCGGGATGACGGCCAAAGCACGCAATACCGTGGAAATAAGCAGCAGCGAAACGAAGGAACTCCCCCATAACGCGGGAAGCCGCCCGTAAAGCCAGCCTCCGGCCAGGGCGCCCGAGAACTGCGCCAGCCCGTTAGTGAAACTGAAGAAAGCGTTATAGCCGGCCCGGGAATGGGCGGGGATGGTCTCGTAAATAAAATTATTCATCCCTATGAGGTAGGCGCCCCAGATGATGCCGGAATAGGTCTCGACAGCGGCGAGATAATAAAAATTCCGGCTTAAAGCCCATAAAAAGGGCACGGTGGGGATAAGCAGGAACGCCGCCCTGAGGATCTTCACGCTGCCGTAAGCGTCCGCCGCCCGCCCCCACCGTTTCATGAAGAGGTAGGTCAGCAGCGGGCCGATGGTCATAAGCACCATGTAATGCAGGTAGTCGCACTTAAGTTCCTTAAGCGTATAAACGCTGAAATAAGGCGCCGCAAGGTAGGTTGAGGCCAGCAGCACCAGCACCGAGAAAAAAAGCGCCGGGACCCGGCCTTTCCGGAAATCGAAAGAAGCGAGGAATTTAACTTCCGCCCCGCGCGGCATGTGAAAACGGGTACGCGGCTCGTACATGCCGGTGATGAAATAAAATGATAGCAGCCTGAAAACCCCTGCGGCGCAGAAAACCGAAAAGAACCCCCACAGCGCCCCGTTCCCGGCCAGGCCCAGTATCCTGGAGGCGAGGAAGCTCGCCGTGAAAAAAGTTATCCCAAGCACCTGGAACCTGAACCCGAAGAAATTGCCGCGTTTCGAGGCGGGGATGTACTCGCCCATCAGCACCGCCCAGGGCGGGCCGGACATATTGCCGGCCGCCGTATAGACCACGACCGCGGCCAGGAGCGCCGGGAAAGCCGCGCCGGCCGGCAGGAACACCGCCCCGGCGGCGCATAAGAGCGAGAAAGCCTGTATGAAAACCGTCAGTAAAAGGGCTCTTTTACAATTGCCAAGGGCCAGGACCAGCTTTTCGTTGAAGAACTGCAGCAGGGAAGAGACAAGCGACGGGACGGAGCGCAGCACGCCTATCCCCATAGTGGACGCGCCCAGCGCCATGGCGAAAGGCACGGAATAGGGGTCGGCGAAGCCGCTCATCGCCGCCCAGGCCACCCCGTCCTTTATGGAGGCCTTAACGCTTTTTTTTACGCGCTGTCTTTGCATTCTGGTCCACAAATTATATAAATTATACTCTTCGACGGGATTAAGGGGGAACAGGTCATGAACGAAGCCGCTTTGCTAAAAACCTTGCTGGGCCATACCGACGGCGTGCTTACACTTGCTTTTTCCCCCTGCCGTAAATTCCTCGCTACGGGCGGCGAAGACAACACCATAAGGCTCTGGGACACACCGGACGGAATAGAGATACAGACCATCCAGGCGCATAAAGGCGACGTGCGCTGCATCGCCTTCGACCCGGACGGAGACATCTTCGCTTCCGCCTCCTGGGACAAGACGGTGAAGCTCTGGCGGACCTCCGACTGCGAAATGCTGGCCGAGCTGACAAAACATGACGGGGCCGTGAACTGTCTCGCTTTTTCACCCGACGGCAAGCTGCTTTTCACCGGCGCCGACGACGCCTCTATCAAGGTTTTTTCTTCCCCCGGCGGCTCGCCTAAGGACACGCTGGATCCGGCTATAGGCGACATAAAAGCCCTGGCGGTCTCTTCCAGGGGTCTGCTCGCGGCGGGCGGGGTTGAACTGCTGTTCATGGACCTCTCCGGCAAAGTCCTCAAAAATAACGACAGCTACCTTTACGGCATAAAGAATCTGGCCTTCTCCCCGGACGGCAAAATGCTTGCCGCCGCCACGGGGATGGAAAAGCGCCTCGAGATCTGGGACGCGGAGAAGCTGGAGGAAACCGGTACGGTAAAAGATTCTGACTGGATAAACTGCGTCACTTTTACTCCCGACGGGAAATATCTTATTACCGGCGGCATGGCCGTAAAGGTCTGGGACCCGGTCTCAGGAACCTGTCTGAAGACATTTGAAGGCCATACAGACGAGATCTATTCGGTGGCCGTATCCCCGGACGGGAAACATATAGCCTCGGCCTCCAACGATAAAACCGTAAAACTCTGGGCGCTTTGAAAAGCTGAGGGCCCCTTTTTATAACTTCAATCAAGCCCGGCATTGATTTTTGTATAATTTGTGTCAGTTAATCTTGTTCAGGAGGATATAGATGAAAATATCAGCACTGTCAGTGGCGGCTCTCGTAGGCATGGCCGTCGGCGCCAATGCCGCGGGCTTCCGCCTTTCAATGCAGGACTCAAGAGCGGCAGGCATGGGCAACGCGGTAGTGGCCGCGGACGACAACGCTTCGGCCTCCTGGTACAACCCGGCGGCCATAACCAGCCTTGAGGGCACCAACCTCGAGCTCGGTTCGGTAATGGAAGCCCCGGCAATGAAGCACAAGAATACTGACGGGAGAACCGACAAAATAGACAGCGTATTGCACGTCCCCCCTCATTTCTACGCCACCCGGAAACTGGGCGGCAACTGGGCCCTCGGCCTTGGCGTAAACGTCCCGTTCGGCCTCTCCACCAACTGGGACAAGACGTCTGCCGAAACCCGCACCGCGGCCACCAAGTCCCAAATACAGGCGGTCTACTCCAACCTTAACGCGGCATACAGCATTACCGATAAAATGTCGCTGGCCCTGGGACTTGCCTGGGTTAACCTTACCGCGGAGATGGATAAAAAAATAGAGGTCGCCGGCAATAACATAGAGCAGAAACTTACCGGTGACGGAACCGGGGTAGGCTACAATGCCGCCGCGATCTATAAACCGAGCGACAAACTGCAGTTCGGCGCCAGCTTCCGCAGCAGCGTTAAAATAAACGTTGACGGCAAGATAAAGCTGCCGACCACCGGCTTCCTGGCCTCCCTGGCCGCGGACGGCCCCGCCAAGACCAAGATCACCCTCCCGGACCTGTTCCAGGCCGGAGTAGCTTACAAGTACGGGGACAAGTGGCTGTTCTCAGCCGACGCCGACTATACCGACTGGACCACTTACCGCAAACTTGTCATAGACTACACTACCACCGCCGGGGTGGCCTCGCAATCAATAGACTACAAGAACTGGAAGAGCGTCTGGGCCTTCCGCGCCGGCACCGAATATAAATATTCGGATGCCTGGAAGATCCGCGGCGGCATCTTCTACGACGCCAACCCGGTCAGGGACCTCAACTTCGAGACCCGCGTTCCGGACTCCAACCGCGTAGGGTTTTCCGCCGGCGCCGGTTACAAAAAAGGCAGCCTGACTGTTGACGCCTCCCTGATGTTCGTAACCTTCCTGGAGCGCGAGATCACCAAGAGCTACGGCAGCGGCACAACCGTCAATCCTACCCTGAACGGAAAGTACAACGCTTACGCCGTTCTCCCGGCACTAACCCTGGGCTACAAGTTCTAAACCCGCCTAAAGCCCGAAAAAACCCCGCGTCCAGAAAGAAGGCGCGGGGTTTGTTCTTTACAGGAGGCATAAGTGCGTTCCCGGCCCCCCGGCTTTACCCGGATTTTACACGGAATTTAAATAGGAACCCGCCTAAATTTATATAATTGGATATACCCTTTATACAACTTCAAGCTACAGGAGCAAGATAAATGCCCGAAGCCCCCGCCCATTCAGCCGAATACCGCCGCCGCCGTTTCATGAACTGGTTCCCCCTCGGCCTGACCTACGCCACTTTCTACATGGGACGCTACAACTTGAACGTAGCCTCTACGAGCATGATGCACATGTTCAACCTCGACAAGGCCCATTTCGGCATCATAGCCACGGCCGGCTTCTGGACCTACGCCCTCTCGGTCATCTTCACCGGCCCGCTCGCCGACCGCATAGGCGGCAAGAAAGCCATCCTGATAGGCGCGGTGGGCGCGGCCGTGCTCAATCTGGTGATAGGCCTGCTGTTCATGGGCGGCTGGCAGACCAAGCTGATCGTGGGGATGTCGCTCTTGTACGCGGCCAACCAGTATTTCCAGTCCTTCGGCGCCCTTTCCATAGTGAAGGTGAACGCTCCCTGGTTCCACGTCAGGGAACGCGGCATCTTCGGCGGGGTGTTCGGGATAATGATCTCCTGCGGCTATTTCCTGGCCATGACGGTGGGCGGCTGGATACTGGCCTATTTCCCGTGGTACTACGTCTTCCTGATCCCCTCCGCCGCCATCTTCCTGATGTTCCTGGTGGACATCTTCCTGGTAAAGGACATGCCGAGCCAGGCGGGCTTCAAGGACTTCAACACGGGCGACGCCAGCTCGCATGAGACCGGCGTCCGGGAGCCGCTAAAATTCAGGGAGCTTATGCGCCGCGTCTTCACGAACCCGGTCATAATTACCCTCATATTCGCGGAATTCTGCACCGGTTTCGTGCGGCAGGGCCTGATGCTGTGGTTCGTGCCGTTCCTGGGCGAAGTGCACAAGATAGGCTACGGCTCCGCTCTCTTCACTATAGCCACCTCCGGCACCACCGTGGGCGGCATAGCCGGGGGCCTGCTCTGCGGCTACCTCTCCGACAAATGGTTCCAGTCCCGCCGCGCGCCGGTGGCCTTTATCTTCTACCTGGGCCAGATAGTGGCGCTCTTCATACTGGGCCAAACCCACAGCCCCACGGTGGCGGC
>JAJZVJ010000066.1 GCA_021845705.1 bacterium | reverse complement strand
ACAAGCCCGCAATGGCCGCCACTATTACCGAAGCCGAACTGGAGGGCAGGCTTGAAAAACTCCTGTCCGCCGTCAAAACCAATTCCCGCGTAATTTTAAACGAAAGAATTGGTAAAATAGAGGAAGTCCTTTTTGAGACCGGGACCTATGGCCGCGCTTCCGGCAATTTCGCCGTAAGGGTGAGTGCCGGGGGGGTCCCCGGGAAGATGGCCGCGGTACTAGTGGCCGGGGCGGAAAAAAATACGTTGAACGGAAAGGTATTATGACCAAAAAACCCAGCAAAGTTGTTAAAGAAAGGCGCCAGCATGTCCGCCTGCCCATGCTGCACGGCATCCTGGAACCCGTAGAAATAGAATTCTATACCACCAACACGCACGGCCAGTCCGTGCCCCAGCCGGCCATACTCTCGGACCTGTCCGCCGGCGGCATGCGCCTTATAACCTTCATGGCCCCGCCCCACACCAAGGAGCTGAACATAATCCTCAAGCTCGACGGCACCAGGGAAATGCCGCTCACCGGCAAGATCTCCTGGGTGAAGGACAAGGGCGGCGTCTTCATGAACGGCATTTCTTTCTCCGCGATCAGCCACGACGACCGCAAATGCATAAACGAGATGGCCGAGGACTATTCCGACTGCGATACCCGCACCGCGCTGAAGCTGCCCGAAGTCTGCGTTGAAACCTGCCGCGCCAACGGCCTGTGCAACAAGCCGCAGAAAGACGAGCCGCTGTTCAGGAAATAGTGACGGAAGCTGCGGCGGCTCAAGCCAGGCGGCCAGGCGGCTTCTAAGCCACTGGCCGCTAGTATTTGGTGTTCAGGAAATGTCCCTACAACCTTTAAGACCTGTTACCCTGATGGGCGCTAACGCCTCCGGCAAAACGGAGCTGGCGCTGGAGCTGGCGCGCCGCCTGGACGGGGAGATAATTTCAGCCGATTCCAAACAGATCTATAAGCTGATGGAAGCCGGCACCGCCAAGCCGCGCGGGACCTGGACGGAAACGCCGGCGGGCCGCGCCTACCTGGTGGAAGGCGTGCCCTACCACCTTGTGGACACGCTGGACCCCCGCGCCGCCTACGACGCCGGCTCGTTCGTGAAAGCGGCGAAGGAACTTATCCCGGAGATCCAGGCGCGCGGCAAAACCCCCATAATGGCGGGCGGCACCGGCATGTATATCCAGGCCTTCTGGAACGGCCTGGACGAGCTGCCGCCCGCGGACCCCGTCATGCGGGCCAATATGGCGGAGCTGGCGCAGACGCGCGGGCGCGAGGCCCTGCACGCGGAACTCGCCTCCATAGACCCGCAGGCCGCCCTGCGCATACCCCCGGGGAACATACAGCGCGTGATGCGCGCCATAGAAATAACCCGCCTGGCGGGCAGGCCGGTCTCCCAGATCTGGTCCGGCAGGTTCTTTAACGCCCTGCCGGCGCACGAGGGGAAATTCGTCTTCATAAAATGGGAGCGGGCGCTGCTGGCGGAGCGCGTAAAACGCCGCACTTCGGACCGTTTCGAAGACTGGGCCCGGGAGACCCGGGTTCTGCTAGAGACCGGCTACGCCGAGGATTGCCCCGGCCTTAAAACGCTGGGCTACCCGCAGGTGCTGGACTACCTGGCCGGCCGCCTTCCCAGGCCCGACGCTATACGCGCCATAACCGCGGCTTCCATGGCCTACGCCAAGCGGCAGAACACCTGGTTCGGCCGCTACCGCAACGCCACGCTTCTTGAACTTAACAAGCCCGGAGAATACGACGTCCAGGCGCTGGCCGAAAAGATAATCGATCCATGAAAGTAATACTTGTAGCGGCGGAACTTAAGAGGAAGCGCCCGGGGGCCGCCGGCGCGGCTTCGCTGGACGAACTCTGGCGCCTGGCCGAGACCGCAGGCCTCGAGCCCGTAAAGAAAATAAGCGTGCGCCTGCAGGCCTGGAACCCGGCCACCCTCATAGGCTCCGGCAAGGTGGAGGAATTCAAGAGCCTGGTGAAGGAAGAGGGCGCCGGCGCCGTCATCTTCGACGAAGAGCTGGGCCCGGCCCAGCAGCGCAACCTGGAGCGCGCCCTCGGCGTTACCGTGGCCGACCGGCCGCGCCTGATAATAGAGATCTTCGCCCTGCGTGCCCGCACCAGGGAGGGCAAGCTGCAGGCGCGCCTGGCCGGCTATTCCTATTCCCTGTCCCGCGTGGCCGGCAAGGGCGGCAGCATGGACCAGCAGCACGGCATGATAGGCGGCCGCGGCTCCGGCGAGAAGCAGATAGAGTACGAGCGCCGCACCCTGCGCGTAAAGATAGCGGAGCTTGAGCGCGAGATAGAGGGGATAAAGCGCGAGCGCCATACCCAGCGCGGCAGGCGCGACTCCGTACCCATGCCCCAGGTTTCCATAGTGGGCTACACCAACGCCGGCAAATCCACGCTGCTCAACTGCCTTACCGGCAACCGGCACGGCATCTACGCGGACGATAAGCTGTTCGCCACCCTGGACCCCACCACCAAGCGCGTCCGCCTGCCGGCCGGGGGCTGGGCGCTTTTCACGGACACGGTGGGCTTCATACAGAAGCTGCCCCACGACCTGATAGCCGCTTTCCGCGCGACCCTAGAGGAAATACGCTACAGCGACCTTATACTGCACGTGCACGACCTTTCCTCGCCGGAGGCCAAACAGCAGCACGAAGCGGTAAAGGCCACGCTTGAGGAACTGGGGGTAAAGGGTATCCCGGTAATAAACGTCTTCAACAAAGCCGACGCCGTCACCGATCCCGCCGTCTCCGCCTGGGCCCCGGAACGCCTGCGCCCGGTGGTGGTTTCCGCGCTTACAGGGGCGGGGGTGGGCGGGCTGCTCGCCGCCAGCGAGCGCGCCCTGTCAAGGCGCTGGGGCGAATACGAGCTTACCGTGCCGGCCGGGGCGAAAGGCCTTATTAAAGAAATTTACTCCGCCTGCCTGGTGAAGGACGCCGCCTACGGCCAGACGGGGGTCACCCTTACGTTCAAAGCCACCCCGGAAAACTACGCCCGCCTCAAGAAGAAAGCGGCTGAAAATCCCTAACCGGGGTTAGTGAGCGCTATCCGCAGAGCAAAGCCGGCCGCCCGGCCGCTTTCTTTTTTATATAATCTAAACAATGACCAACATCAAGATCGGCATGCTCTTCGTGGCGAGCTACCTGCTGGGCGGCATCCCCACGGGGTATATCATAGGCCGCGTGAAGGGGATAGATATACGAAAGCACGGCTCCGGCAACCCGGGGACCGCCAACGTTTACCGCACGCTGGGCAAGCTGCCCGGCATAACCACTTTTATAGCCGACTTCCTTAAGGGCTTTATCCCCGCCATGATCGCGCTGCATTTTTTTTACGCCGCCGGCTCCGCGGGCTTCAGCAAGGGCCATTGGTGGATACCGGTGACGGCCGGCGCGCTGGCCATAGCCGGGCATATCTGGACGGTGTTCCTTAATTTCCATGGCGGCAAGGGCGTGGCCACCGCGGCCGGCGTCTTTATGGCCCTGCTGCCCGTTCCCACGGCCGGGGCTTTCGTGGTGTTCGCCATAGCCGTGGCCGTAACTCACCATATTTCGGTGGGCTCCATGTCCGCCTCCGTGGCGCTGCCTATACTCTGCCTGTTCCTGGCAGACGCGCAGCAGCGCCCGTTCACCCTTCTCGCGCTCGCCGTCTGCGCGCTGATCTTTTACACGCATATATCGAATATCCGCCGCATCCTTAAGGGCGCCGAGCTCTCTTTCAAGCACCGCGGCCCGGGGGGAGAACAAAAATGACAGAGGAAAAATCCCCCGGCAAAGAAGTGGAGGTCCGCATCTACTCTATCGCCACCAGCATGACCGAGTCCATAATCTTCCTGGACGAGACCGAGGGCACCCGCATACTGCCCATCTGGATAGGCCCGATGGAAGCGCAGGCCATAGCCATCAGGCTTTCCGGCTACCCCTCGCCCCGCCCCATGACGCACGACCTGCTGTTCTCCGTTATCAAGACGCTCGGCCTTACCGTTAACCGCGTTACCATCAGCGACATAGTGGAGAACACCTACTATTCCCAGCTTCATATCTCGGAACCGGGCGGCGCCAACCCCCGCCTTGTGGATTCACGCCCTTCCGACGCCGTGGCGCTGGCGGTGCGCTTCGGCTGCCCTATCTTCATAAACGAGAACGTTTTCGGCAAAACCCAGGTGCTCAGCAAGCCCATAACCGAGGACGAGGTGGTCAAGTTCAAACACGACCTTAAGAACCTGAAGCCCAACGACATCATCGGCCAGCTTCTGGACGGCGGGCTGCACGGGCGTTCCGCCGCGGAAACCGGGGAGACCGCCGAAGAAGAGGAGAACCAGGAGGGGGAAGAGAACGATGAACAGACTTGACCTTATACGTGAACTCACCAAACACCTCACCACCGAAAAAGACGCCAAAATGGCCGTCTGCAAAACTTTCGAGATAATGGGCGAAGCGCTGCGGGACAACCGCAAGGTGGTTATCTCCAACTTCGGGACCTTTAAAGTCAAAGAGCGCATGCCGCGCCAGATGCGCAACCCCAAGACCAACCAGCGCGTTATGGTAGGGCCGCGCAAAAGCATCCGCTTCAAGCCGTCCAAGAAACTGACTATCGGGATGTAATAAGTAATCGAAGATCGAAGAGCAGGCAATGACCGAGAAGACTTATTACACCATGGCGGAAGTTTCCCAAAAGGCGCAGGTGCCGGAATACACCATCCGCTACTGGGAACAGAAATTCCGCCTGCTGCGGCCGCTGCGCCTGGCAAGCGGCCACCGCCGCTATACCCGCGCCGATATAGACACCCTGCTGGAGATCAAGGACCTGGTCTTCATAAAAGGTTTTTCGCTGGAGGGCGCCCGCAAGGAGCTTGCCGCGAAAAAACGCCAGAAGAAAGCGGTAAAGGCAACGGCGGTTACGGCCTCCGCTAAAAGCGACCTGCTTGAAGATATAAGGACCGAGCTGCGCCGGCTTATAAAAGAATTGTGAACTCCGTCGGCGCCCGGTTTTTTTGCTATAATAAATGTTCAGTTTGACTCGCCCCACCGGGGCGTGGCTCAATGGTAGAGCGCTCGCTTGGGGTGCGAGAGACTGCGGGTCCGATTCCCGCCGCCCCGATGAGGCGAGTCAAACAAAAGAACGAACCGGCTTTGCCGGTTTTTTTATTGGCCGCCCGCCTGCCGCGGCAGGCACGCAAGTATTGTAGAATATCCCAATAAACACGGGGCAAGGAGAAAACTGATGAAACGCGGAACCATATTTGCAGCTATAATGATGTCGGCGTTAGTTACCAGCCTTCCGGCCGCCGGAACGAAGAAAGCCTCCCCCGGGCCCGCCGCCGCCGCCAACGGCATAGCCTTCAGGTTTTACTCCGAAGAAGCGGCCAAGCCGGGCAATATCTTCTTCTCTCCTTACAGCATCCGCACCGCCTTCTCCATGGCCTACGAAGGAGCCCGCGGCAAGACCGCGCGGGAGATAGCGGCAGTATTTTCCTTCCCCGCCAAAGCGTCCGAATTAAGGAAGTCCCTGTCCGCGCTCGCTAAAGACCTTTCCGCCGCGGCGGCGGGGGCGCGGTTCACCCAGGCCAATTCGTTCTGGGCCCAGGAGGGCTATAAGTTCCTGCCCGCTTATCTTAAGGTACTGCGCGGCTCTTACGGCGCGGAAGCGAACCAGGCTGATTTTAAGAACAATGCCGAAGAGGCGCGCGCGAAGATAAACGCCTGGACGGAAAAGCGGATGGACGGGAAGATCAAGGACCTTTTCCCGGAAGGCTCTCTCAACCCGCTCAGCCGCCTGGTGCTGGTGAACGCCGTATACTTCAAGGGGACCTGGCGCGCCCCTTTCAGCAAGGCCATGACCGCCGACGCCGACTTTACCAAGCCGGGAGGGGAAAAAGTAAAAGTAAAAATGATGACCACCGCCGCCAACCTGCAGGCGGACTACCTGGAGAACGACGCGCTGCAGGCCCTCAGGCTGCCCTATAAAGGCGGGCTTTCCATGCTGGTACTGCTTCCCAGGGCCGGCAAAAGCCTCGCCGAAACAGAAAAAGGCCTTGGCCCTGAAAAGCTGGATGCCATACGCAAAGGTCTGACCGGCCAGGAGGTAAAGGTGTTCCTGCCAAGGTTCGCCTTCAGTTCGGGCTACACGCTCAACGACGCGCTGGCCGGCCTGGGCATGCCCCTGGCCTTCACGGACGGGGCTGATTTTTCGGGCATGGACGGGACGGAGAAGCTCTATATCCAGAAAGCCGTGCACAAGGCCTTTATAGAAGTGAACGAGGAAGGCACGGAGGCCGCGGCCGCGACCGGGATCTCAATGGGCGTGAAATCCATAAACTTCGACTTCGCCACCTTCCGCGCCGACAGGCCTTTCCTGTTCTTTATAGAGGACGCGAAGACCGGCCTGGTCCTTTTCATGGGCAGGCTGGAAAACCCGGAGCCCAATCCGTAAATTCAGGGCCGGAGACCGGGGAACAAGGACCCGGGATACGGGACAGGAAAGCCGGAACCGTACGCGCTTTATTCAGCTTTGAAACCGGCTTTCTCCACGGCCGCCTTTAAGTCCTTAAGGGCGGCCTTTTTTTCGTCGAATTCCACGGCGGCCTCCGCCTTCTCGAGGCTTACTTCCGCCGAAGCTACGCCCGGCGCGCGTTTAAGCGCGTTCTCCACGGCCGCGCGGCAGCCGCCGCAGGTCATTCCCGCTATTTTAATGGTAGTTTTCATAGGGCACCTCCTGGCATATTATACCTTACCGGCGCCGGCCTTCAAACAAGTCTTGACAAGAATGGTTCTTATCTGGTATTCTTTATTGCATAGGAATGATTACATTATGAAAAACGCTGTCAAAAAACCGGGGCCGCGTTTCCGCATGACGCCGCAGCGCGCCGGCATACTCCGCCTGCTCGAAGGCAACAAAAGCCACCCGTCGGCCGGGGACATCTACCGCCGTATCCATAAAAAGTTCCCCGGGCTTTCCTTCGCCACCGTTTACAACACTTTGCAGTCCCTTATAGCCCTGGGGGAACTGGCCGAAATAAGGATAGACCCCCGCCGCTCCCGCTTTGACCCGGCTACCACGGCCCATTCCCACCTGATGTGCGTGGAATGCGGAAGCATAGCGGACCTGAAAGCCCCGCCGCAACCGCCTCTCCCGAAAGAGCGCCCTTCCGGCTACAGGATACTTCGCTGCAACATAGAATTTTACGGCGTCTGCCCCGCCTGCGGGAAGAAACCGGGCAATAAGGAGAAAAAATCATGCATGAAGACAAGACAGAAATAACGACTATCGGCGGCAAGGTTCCCTCTTTCGAGCTGGAGACCTTCGAGCCCGGGGCCGCCAAATTCGGCCGGTTCCGGCTTGAGGACGCCCTTAAATCCGGCATGTGGACGGTACTGGTGTTCTACCCTGCGGATTTCACCTTTGTCTGCCCTACGGAGCTGGCGGACCTGGCCGACAAGCACGCCGAACTTGAAAAGCTCGGCGTCGAAGTGCTTTCCGTAAGCACGGACACCAAGTTCACCCATATGGGCTGGCAGGCGCAGGAAAAACTGCTCGCAGGCGTGAAATACCGCATGGCTTCGGACGCCCGCGGCCGCCTGGCGCAGGCCCTTGGGGCCTACGACCAAAAAACAGGCCTGGCCTACCGCGGCACGTTCATAATAAGCCCCGACGGCGTACTGGCCGGGGCCGAAATAAACCTTAACAACGTGGGCCGCAACATGGAGGAATTGGTCCGCAAGCTGAAGGCCTTCGCGTATACCCGCAAGAACCCGGCCGAGGTCTGCCCCGCTAAATGGAAGCCCGGCGACAAGACGCTGAAGCCCTCGGAAAAACTGGTGGGCAGGGTAGCCGAAGCCCTGAAGTAGCTTTTACTCTTCGGAGTAAGAACCGCGGTAATAGAGAGAACGCGGCCCCGTCGTCTTCGGATGGCGGGGCCGCCCGCGTCTGCGGCCGCGGGACCGGGCCCCGGCTGCGGCCGCCTTGTGACCGGCGGACCGCGACTTGCTATAATTTCAGGATGGAAACACCTGGGCAGGGCTATCCTTTAAAAGTCGCGCTTATCTACGGGGCCAACCCCTCAGGCCACTACGCGGCCGCCAAGGCAGTGGCGGAATTCCTGCCCCCGAGCATAATAGAGCCCGTGTTCGTAGACCTCTCCGAAGTGTACCCCAACTTCGGCCCTTTCGTGGCTAAGACCTACCTGCAGCTTTTAAGCAAAACTCCCGCGGTCTGGGACTACGTCTACGACAACGACTTCGTGGCGCTCGCCGCAAGCGCCCTCAGGGAATCGCTGGTGCCCCTCTCGTCCAATAAGCTCGCGGACCTCCTGCTGAAAAGGAACATAAGCGCCGTAGTCTCCACGCAGGCCCTCACCTCGGTGATGATAACCAAGAACAGCGGCCTGGCGCGGCTCCCGCTTTTCTCCGTGCTTACCGATTTCTGCGCCCACTCCTACTGGCCGCCCAAAGGGGTAAGCGCTTACTTCGCCCCGGAAAAAGCCGCGGCGGACACGCTGAAAGAGAAGGGCGCGCCGCCGGAAAGAATATTCATTACCGGCATTCCGGTACGCAAGGAGTTCACCGGGCCCCAGCCCTCCAAGGCGGAGGCAAGGAAAGCGCTGGGCCTGTCCCCTAAACTCTTCACCGTGCTTATCACCGGCGGCAGCCGCGGCCTCGGCAATCTTTTTTCCGCGGCGCAGGCTATAAAGCCGCTGCTGGGCAGGATACAGGCCGCGGTGCTTTGCGGCAGCAACCGCGCTCTTTGCCGCCAGGCGGAGAAGGAATTGGACGCTAAAAAATTCCTGCGCTTCGTGGACTTCACCGAATCCCCGGCGCTGTATTACGCGGCCGCCGACCTTGTGGTGGGCAAACCCGGAGGGGTAACGCTGGCCGAAACCATGGCCCTGGCGAAGCCTTTCATAATATATTCGCCGCTGCCCGGCCAGGAAGAGCGGAACAGCAGTTTCCTGCGCCGGCACAAACTGGCCGAGACCGCGGCCTCCCCGGACCGGCTTCCACCGCTTATAAGAAAGCACCTTGCGGCCCCGCAGTCGCTTGCCCTGGCCTCGCGCGCCCTGGCGGCCCACGCCCACCCGCACGCCGCGCGGGACATAGCGGCCAAAATAATCCAGGTCCTCACCGGCAACGGGGCGGAGTAATTCATGTTCTTTGGGGAATTTGCGGGGCT
>JAJZVJ010000065.1 GCA_021845705.1 bacterium | reverse complement strand
TCCGATCTATATCTCGGCACCGCCGCCCGGCATGGCCCCCAGGCCGGCGGTTATAAGCCGCCGCAGCGTTTCCTCGACGGAAATCCCCTCGTTCTTAGCGAAGTATTCTATTTCTACGGCGGTGAACGCGGTTATGAACATGCCGGGCTTTATTTTCTTGACGCGCCGCAGCATCTCCTCGAAATAAGAAAGCCGCAATTCCGGGTTAAGCCCTCCCACTATATGCACTTCGTCCACGCCGTCGGCGGCGGCTTTTTTAACGCGCCGCTCTATATCCCCGAGCGTGAGCAGGTACGCGCCGGCCTCTCCTGCGCACCGGGAGAAGGCGCAGAGCGGGCAGCGCAGCTCGCAGATATTGGTGAAGTTCAGGTTCATGTTGACGCCGTAATAGGCGGCGTCGCCGTGCAGCCGATAGCGGACGTGGGAACTGATCCGGCCCAGGTCCAGGATGCTGTTGGCGGCGAGCAGCAGGCGCGCGTCCGCCGCGCTTACGGGCGTGCCCTCGTAAACTTTGACCGCTATCCCGCGCAAGGCTTTGTCTGTTATGGTGTCCGGCAGCTTTTTCATGGTCCAAAGTATATTGTCAGGCGGCTTTCCGGCGCTTATGTCCCGTAGCTCCGCTGGCGGTCTGTTCTTCCCAGCTTTTGAACAGGGCGTGCTTTATCCCAAGCAGGTTAAGTATCTTGCCGGTGACGAAATCCACCATGTCCTCCAAAGTCTCCGGCCTTGAGTAAAAGCCCATTACCGGCGGCAGTATTACGGCTCCCGCGCGGGAAAGCTTCAGCATGTTCTCAAGATGTATGGCGCTCAGCGGGGTTTCGCGCGGGACGAGTACCAGCTTCCTGCCCTCTTTAAGCGCCACGTCGCAGGCGCGGGTGATGAGCGAGTCCGCGTAGCCGTTGGCGGCCGCGGAGAGCGTTTTCATGGAACAGGGGGCGACTACCACGGCCTTGAAAAGAGTTGAGCCGCTGGCGAGCGGAGAGAAGAGATCATGGCTGTCGAATTCTTTAAGCAGCTTCAGCCCGGAGGTCTTCCCCCTTTTTGAAAGCAGGGCGGCGAGAGGCGCGGCCCCGGCCTTCTTATAGCCGAGCTCGTGCCCGATCACGCTCCAGGCGGCTTCCGAAACCACCGCGGAAACGGGTTCCCCGGCGTTAAGAAGTTCCTCGACCAGCCTTACGCCAAGGATGGGGCCGCTGGCGCCGGTAATAGCTGCTGCGATCATAGTCTCTCCCTGCTACCTCAAAAGGCTGTCGACAAGGGCGCCGGCCAGCAGCGCCGGGGAAACGTACATGTTGACCTTGAAGATCTTAAGCATGGCCGTCTTGATGTCCGGGCCGCGGGCGGCTTTCTGCTGGTAGATGAAAAAAACGGCCACGCAGCACAGCGCCGCCCAATAGGGGAAGGCCATCTTTGTCATCAGCCCCGCGGCCGACATCGCGCAGAGCGACATGGCGTAGCAGAGCCCGGAAACGGCCAGGGCCTTCTTCTCGCCGTATTTAGCCGGTATGGAATGCAGCCCGGCCTTCATGTCGAAGTCCACGTCCTGCAGCGCGTAAACTATATCCAGGCCCGTTATCCAGAGAAGTATGGCTCCCCCGAGGGTAAGGGCAAGCGCGTCCAGGCGGCCGGTGACGGCCAGGTAGCCGCCTATAGGCGCGGCGGCCTCGGTCAGGCCGAGGCAAAAATGCGAGGACGCCGAGAAGCGTTTGAAATAAGAATAACCGCCAAGCAGCAGCACGGCGACGAACGAAAGATAGAAACAAAGCGGGTTCAGCAGGTAGGAGGCCGCGACCAGGATCAGCGCGGAAATAAGCCCCAGGCCTGCGGCTTCAGAGACTTTTACCTCGCCCCTGGGGATGGCGCGGTCTTTGGTGCGCGGGTTGGCGGCGTCCAGCCGCGCGTCTATCGCCCTGTTGAAGGACATGCCGGCGGTGCGCGCGGCCGCCAGCGCTATGGTAACCAGCAGCCAGGTCTTCGCTCCGCTCCCGCGGGCGAAAATGACGCCCAGGTAAGCGAACGGGAGGGCGAACAGGGTCTGCTCCGGCATCAGCATGCCGGACAATTTCTTAAAATCCATACTCATCCCAGCGGCGCGTGACTTTCTCCCGGATTTCCTGCGACATGACTATCTCTTCCGGCCAATCGCGGCCCATGCCTTCCTCCCGGGTCTTGCGGGTGGCGTCTATGCCCATCTTCCCGCCGAAATTGGCGTGCGGCGCGCTATGGTCCAGCGCGTCCAGGGGCCCTTCGGACATCAGCAGGTCCCTTTTGGGATCGGTATTGTTAAGCAGTTTCCAGAGGACGGTCCCGGAGTCGCGCAGGTCTATGTCCTTGTCGAAGACGGCTATGAACTTCGTAGAAGCCATCTGCCCCAGGCCCCACATGGCGTTTATGACCTTTTTCGCCTGGCCCGGATACTTCTTGTCTATTGAAACAAGCGCGCAGTTATGGAAAACGCCCTCTATGGGAAGTTCCATGTCGGTTATTTCCGGTATGACCATTTTCAGGAGCGGCAGGAAGAGCCTTTCGGTGGCTTTCGCCATATAGCAGTCTTCCATCGGGGGTTTCCCCACTATCGTCGCGGGGTAGACGGCGTCGTTCCTTGCGGTAAGGGCGGTCACGTGGAATACCGGGTACTTGTCCGCGGCGGAGTAAAACCCGGTATGGTCGCCGAAAGGGCCTTCCAGCTTTTCTTCCGCGGGGTCGACATAGCCCTCTATTATGAAGTCGGCTTCGGCCGGGACGAAAAGGTCCACGGTTTTCGCTTTAACTATTTCTACCGGTTTCGAGTCTATGAAGCCGGCGAAAAGCAGCTCGTCGATATCCGGCGGCAGCGGGGCGGAAGCCGCGTAGATCACGGACGGGGGGCCGCCAAGGGCTACGGCCACTTCCATGCGCCGGTTGAGCGCCTTGTACTTGTCGAAGTGGCGGGTTCCGTCCTTGTTGTACTGCCAGTGCATGCCGGTAGAGGCGTTGTCGTATTTCTGCATGCGGTACATGCCTATATTCTGGAGGCCGCTATCGGGATCCTTCGTGATGACCGCGGGAAGGGTGATGAAAGGCCCCCCGTCGGCGGGCCAGCATTTAAGTATGGGAAGCCGGTCCAGCAGCGGCCCGTCGGTATAGACTTTCTCCTGGCAGGGGGCCGCGGAGACTTTTTTAGGCATGAACCCGGCCAGCTCTTTCAGGGTGAAGAGCATCTTTATCTTTCCGAGCATGCCTTCAGGCGGGCGCATTTTTATGTTCGCCTCTATCCTGGCCGCGATTTCCTCGAAAGAACCGCAGGACAGCGCCAGCCGCATGCGCTTGTAGCTGCCGAAGGCGTTTATAAGCAGCGGGTATTCCGTACCCTTAACGTTTTCGAACAGGAGCGCGGGGCCGCCGGCCTTAGAGACCCTGTCGGCTATTTCCGTTATCTCGAGGTCGGGATCGGCCTCGGCCTTTATCCGGCGCAGTTCGCCGGAGGCTTCAAGCGTCTCTATGAATTTAGTCAGATTTTTATAAGGCATAAGCTATGCAGCGTTCGGCCGTCTTGGCTGGGAGCCTGGGATGGGACAACCCGGCGGGTGCTGCCGGGCAGCGCATTCCCCCACCGATAAGTGATTGTATCAAAGTTGGTTCGAGGTTGGCAAAAAGGCCGCCGGGGCGGGAGGGCCCCGCTATTGCACGCCGTACATATCGCAGGAAAATGTGTCGGGGTCGTACCAGTTCCCGGAGATTAGCCTGGCCCTGGCGCGGCACCCGCCCTTGCAGCGCGCGAAATGCGCGCAGGCTTTGCATTTAGCCAGCCTCTCCCAGTCGAAGTCCGCGGCAATCGCGCCGCTGGCGGGATAGTCCCGGTAGATCTTCTCCAGCGGGCCGGCGGAAAGGTCGCCCATTTCCTCGCCGAGGTTCTGGAAATAATGACAGGCGTACACCTTGCCGCCAGCCGAGATGTAGCACTGGCCTATGCCGGCGTTGCAGTAAAAGTTGCGGGCCCCGGCCAGGCGCGCGAAGACGTCGTCCGAGTCGTCGCCGGGCGGCAGGAGGCCTTCGCTGAAAAGCTTCTTCAGGCTGGCCTTGGCCAGCCCTAGCCGGCCGGCGGAGTCTTTTCCCCTTCCTATCGGCATCACCGAGGAGAACCTTACCCCGGACGCCCCGAGCCCGCCTACGCAGAAATCCCTGAACTCCTCCAGCCGGCCGGCGACGATATCCTGGACCATAGCGGTAATGAAGACCGGGACTTTCGCGGCGACAAGAAATTTTATGCCGCTTACCGTCCTCTTAAAAGAGCCGCTGCCGCGTATCTCGTCGTGCATCCGGTTAAAAAAATCCAGGCTGACCACGGCCTTGGCCACGCCCGTCTCCGCGAACAGGGCCGCGGTGTTTTCATCGGCCAGGGTGGCGTTGGTCATCACGTTCACCCGCATATGCCTGGCCCTCGCTCTCTTCAGCGCGTCCGGCAGCAGCGGATTTAGCAGCGGCTCACCGCCGTTAACGACCAGCGTGACAGGTTCAAGGGCGTCCAGCCCGGTAAAAACCCTGTCGAGGGTGTCTGCCGACATGTCCTTTTGGGACAGGGCAGAAAAGCAATGGGCGCAGGTCAGGTTGCAGCGCCCGGAAAATTCAAGTTCAACGGATTCAAGCGGGCTTTTCTTCTTTACCGGGATGAGGCGGTCCCCGGCCCGCCCGGTGTCTTTGCCGGCTATGCCGTTGGCTTCCAGCTTTTCGTAAACGAGTCTTTCATCCCCGGTCATCTCCGCCGCCGAGGCCCGCGCGGCCATGCTTTCCAGCACGGCGACGGCCTCGGCGTTCATCCGCACTTTGTAGCTGCCGGCCGTATGGTGCAGCCAGATGTCGTTCTGCAGGTACTTCAGGACACAGTTCTTGATAAGCATGGTGTATAAGCCTTTATAAACGTGGGGCGGCCCCTTCGGATAGCGGCGCGAGTTCCCTTCGCGGGAGCCGTTCTCCGGGACCGGTCAATAGCGCGGCATTCCAGCGTCAATTCTTTCCGCCCAGGCGTCTATGCCGCCTTCAAGGACCAGCACCTTGCCGTAACCTTTCTTACGGAGGGCGCGGAAGGCCGACGCCGATTTGCTCTGCCCTTTGCAGTAAAGGACCAGCTCTTCTTCGGGACGGGTCCCGGCCCCGCTATTCGCCAGTTCCTCAAGATCCGCCAAAGCGTCGCCCGGGATATGGCAGAGGTCGTGCTCCCAGGCGTAGCGCAGGTCCAGCACGCGCGGCGCGGTACCCGAATCGATGCGGGCTTTCAATTCCTCGGGGGTTATCAGGTTCAGCGAGACCGCGCCGAGGAATTCTTTGTCCCGGCGCGTCTTGGTTCCGCAGGCCGGGCAGTCTTCGCGCTTTTTAAGCTCCACAACGGTGAAATCCGCGGCCTGGAAGTCCAGCATGGCGAATTTCCCCTTCAGAGTTTCAAAACCCAGGATGAGTTTCAGTACTTCCAGCGCCTGCATGGACGCTACGGCTCCCGCGGCCGGGCCCATTACCCCCGCTTCGGCGCAGGCTTCGTTCTCCTGCAGCTCGGCCCCGGGGGCCAGGCAGCCCAGGCAGGGCCCGCTGTGCGGCTCAAAAACGGCCAGCTGTCCCTCGAACTGGTAAACCGCGCCGTGCACATAAGTCTTTTTCAACTCCAGGCAGGCTTTGTTTATAGCGGCCCTGGCAAGAAAGTTGTCCGTGCAATCGGCGATGTAATCGTAGCCCGGCAAAGCCGGGTTGATGTTGGCGGCGGTAAGCAGACCCTCGCACAGGTTCACTTTTATCCCGGGGTTGATCTCCAGCATGCGTTTTCCCGCCAGTTCTGTTTTCAGCCTGCCTACATCCCCTGTGCCGTAAATAAGCTGGCGGTGCAGGTTGGAAAGTTCCACCGGACCGGAATCGAACACGCCTATCTCGCCGACCCCCGCGCCGGCAAGGTAGCCGAGCACCAGCGACCCGAGCCCGCCCGCGCCTATTACGGCGACCTTGGCGGCTTTAAGTTTTTGCTGGCCCGCCGGGCCTATTGCCGGTATCACGAGCTGTCTTGAATACCGGATGAGTTCTTCTCTTGTCAGCGGCATACTAGCGTTTAAGCGCGCGCTCCAGGTCGTTTATCAGGTCGTCCGCGCTCTCGATCCCCGCGGACAGGCGCACCAGACCCCCGGTTATCCCGCGCTTGAGGCGGTCTTTTTCCGGGATGGAGGCGTGGGTCATAGTGGACGGGTAGCAGGCCAGGGATTCTACCCCGCCCAGGCTTTCGGCCAGCATGAAGATCCTGAGCTTCTTAAAGAAAACTTCGGCGGCGCCGCGCCCGCCCTTAAGTTCGAAGCTTACCATCCCGCCGAAGCCGCTCATCTGCCTGTCGGCGAGGCTGTGGCCGGGATGGGTCTTTAAGCCGGGATAGAACACTTTAGAGACCGCGGGATGGGCCGACAGGAATTCCGCTATCGCGAAGGCGTTGGCCTCGTGGGCCTGCATGCGCACGGCCAGGGTTTTAATGCCGCGCAGCGTAAGCCAGGAGTCCCACGGCCCGGGAACGCCGCCGGCCGCGTTCTGGTGGAATTTTACTTCTTCGTAAACGCCCTTGTCCGCAACGGCCACAAGGCCGCCTATCACGTCGCTGTGGCCGCCCAGGTATTTAGTGGAGCTGTGGACTACGATGTCGGCCCCGAGTTCGATCGGCCGCTGGAAGCAGGGGGTGGCGAAAGTGTTGTCCACGGCCAGGAGGGCACCGGCTTTTTTGGCTATCTCGGCCAGCGCCGCTATATCCGTTATGTTCAGCAGCGGGTTGGTGGGGGTCTCGGCCCAGATAAGCCGGGTATTGCGGCGCACTGCTTTCCTGAAAGCAGCGGGATCCTTCGAATCCGCGTAGGTGACCTCCAGCCCCCACTTCCTGAAAACCTTTTCAAAAAGCCGGTAAGTCCCGCCGTAGACATCGTCGCCGGACACTACATGGTCGCCTTTCTTAAGGAGGCTCAGGCAGGCCGTGGCCTCGGCCGCCAGGCCGGACGCGAAAGCGAGCCCGTACTTCGCCCCCTCCAGCGCGGCGATGCAGTCTTCCAGCGCTTTGCGGGTGGGGTTGCCGGTGCGGGAATATTCCCAGCCGCGGTCGCGGCCTATGCCGTCCTGCTTATAGGTGGAGGTCTGGTAAACGGGGATATTCACGGAACCCGTGCTCCTGTCCGCTTCCTGCCCGGCGTGTATCAGCGCTGTTTCGAATTTCATTTTCTTCTCCATGCTTGCGGTTAGACCAGCGTCCGGCGCAGGTGGTTGAGCAGGTCCACGCGGGTGATAAGCCCGTAGAACTTCCCGTCGCAATTCAGCAGGCCCACCAGGCCCTTGTTGAGGATGGTCGTTATTTCTTCCAGCGAGGTCGAGGGCTGTACTGTCACGAGGTTATGCGTCATGTGGTCCCTGACCGGCTTGCGGTAGTTGGAAGCGTCCTTGTGAACGGCCAGGAGGATGTCCGACTCGTCCAGGATGCCTACCACGCGCCCGTCTTCCATTACCGGGAGCTGGGAATATTCGTACATGCGCATGCGCAGGAAGGCCGTTACCAGGGCGTCGCCGGGCTTCACCGAGGCCACGGAGCCGGCCGGGCAGGGGCGGCCCACCAGGTCGCGCAGGTCGCCGAATTCGGTCCTCTTTATAAAGCCCTGGTCCGCCATCCAGTAGTCGTTGAACATCTTGGAAAGATACTTGTTGCCGCTGTCTCCGGCGATAGTGACCACGCGCTTCGGGGTCCTGCTCTCGCGGCAGTAGCGCAGCGCCGCGGCCAGCAGGGTCCCGGTGGAGGACCCGGCAAGAACCCCCTCGCTTTTAAGGAGATCGCGCGCGGCGGTGAAACTTTCCGCGTCCGGTATACTGTAAGCCGTCTTGACCGCGGACATGTCCGCCACGGAGGGGATGAAATCCTCGCCTATCCCTTCTACGAACCAGGAGCCGGCTTTGCCCAGTTTCCCGGTCTTTACATAACCGGCCAGCACGGAGCCGGCCGGGTCCGCCAGCACCATTTCCGTGGCCGGCGAGACGCGCTTGAAAAAACGGGCGAGGCCCGTCAGGGTTCCGCCGGAGCCTACGCCGCAGACCACCGCGTCCACGCGGTGCTCCATCTGTTCCCAGATCTCGGGGGCGGTGCCCTGCTCGTGCGCCGCGGGGTTGGCGGGGTTGGCGAACTGGTTTATGAAATAGCAGTCGGGCGTTTCGCGGGCTATTCGCTCGGCCATGTCCTGGTAATACTCCGGGTGGCCTTTTTCAACGTCGGAGCGCGTGTTTATTATCTGCGCGCCCAAAGCCCTTAAATGGGAGATCTTTTCCTGGCTCATCTTGTCCGGGATGACCAGTATAAGCTTGTAGCCCTTTTGAGCCGCCACCAGCGCGAGGCCCAGCCCCGTGTTGCCGGCCGTGGCTTCCACCAGCGTCCGGCCTTTCTTGATCTTCCCTTCCTTTTCGGCCGCGGCTATCATGGAGAGGGCGATGCGGTCTTTTATGGAGCCGCCCGGATTCTGGCACTCCAGCTTCAGGAAAAGCTCGCAGTTCCCGGTGTCCAGGCGTTTGACTTTCAGCAGCGGAGTATTCCCTATAAGGTCCAGTACCGTGTCCGCTGTCCGCATGATCTCTTCCGTTTTCGAACTCATATTTTCTCCCTTTAACAGCCTTGAAACTGCCGTCGTTTTTATTCCCGCAAAGCGCTTCTTAAGCATAGAGTTTATTGTATCAAAATGTCCTGATCGCTGGTGCAGGCCGGTCAACCCCCAGTATTCGCGGCCTAGGCCTTTAGTCCTATGCCTGCATAGGTCTTTTGGTCCTTGAGAAAAATCAACGCAAGACATATACTAAATACAACGACTGCGTAATCTCCGGGATTGGCCGGGAGTTTCCACTTCCGGCCTTATTCGGGTTAAGCGCGGTCAGTTATTAATCAGTCAGGAGGTTCCATAATGTTGTTCGAAGAACACAACGAAGAAGCGGTTGCGGTCGTGAGCAAGCCTCACTGCGCGGACATGGGTTGTGAAGGCACGAACGCGGTCGCGGTGAGCAAACCCCATTGTGCCGACATGGGTTGTGAAGGCACCAACTAAGTGATGCGGTAGAAGTAAAAACAGGAACGGCCCCGCGAGTCTGAGCTAAAAGCAAAGACTGCGGGGCCGTCCTTTTTATCCCGGCAGACACGGGCAACTTCATATTTAAGGCTATTCCATTCCGAACATACCGCAGGAAAAGGAGTCAGGGCCGTACCAAGATC
>JAJZVJ010000064.1 GCA_021845705.1 bacterium | reverse complement strand
TGGGAAAGACAAAGGAATAAGAGCGGAAGCAAGATTGTGTGGAAATTTACGCGACAGGATGCGGACACCAAATTGCGAAAGCATTATGTTGCATAATTAATTTGTTGCCATACTAGTTTTAATAGTCTTCGCAGTCCTTTTCGCGGCCGGCGCCCCGGTAAAAGCCAATAAAACCGCGGCCCCCGCCGCGGCCAGCCCCGCGGCCGTAAAAGAAGCCCCGGTGCTTATAGACAGCCGTTTCCCCCGAAAGCGCGCCGTTGCGCCGTGGGAAAAGACCAGCGCCGACGAGCCGATCTCCACCGTCCAGACCTGTTAATCCAAAACCAGCCCAGGGAGCCAATATGACCAAACACCACATCAGCCAGTATTTAAACGTGATAGACCTGGAAGACAGCTCCCTGTTGTTCAACGGGGTAAACGGCTGCATGGACGCGGTCTCCAGAAAGCTGGGCGACAGCCTGCGCACCAAAGACGCGGAAACGCTGTCTTTCTTATCCCCCAAAGACATAGACTTTCTCACGAAGCGCGGCCACCTCACCGCCCTTCCGCCGGAAACCGAGCAGGCCCGGTTCCGGGAGCTGGCCGCCGCTTTCCACCACAAACGCGAAAAGCAGGCCACGCATGGCGGGCTTATGCTTCTCATGAGCTACAACTGCAACCTGGCCTGCAAGTACTGCTATCAGCAGGAACACCGGCCCCATAAATCCAAAGCCGTCATGACGCCGGAATTCATCGAGAGCATCTTCGAGAACCACATCGCCGACATTCTTCCTGGTATCGAGCTTAAAAATGTGGATCTCTCGTTTTACGGCGGCGAGCCTTTCCTCCCGGCCAACGGCCCTGTCATCCGCAAGGCGCTCGGTTACGCGCAGCGC
The DNA here is from genome assembly GCA_021845705.1 of bacterium. Classification (GTDB taxonomy): domain Bacteria; phylum Elusimicrobiota; class Elusimicrobia; order Elusimicrobiales; family UBA9959; genus UBA9959. Next base: position 8,443 of record JAJZVJ010000064.1, on the reverse strand, counting down.
CACGGCATGGCCTCCCGCGCCATTTCCAACGCCACGCAGGTGGACTCCATGGCGGACATCTTCGGCTCCGGGCCCGGCAAAGTGAACACCGTCCAGGTCTCGCTGGACGGCGACCGCGAGCTGCACGACAAATCCCGCATCCCGGCCTCCGGCGAAAAGACCTTCGACAAGATCGTGGACAACATGGCCCTGCTCTTAAAACAGGGAACGCACGTCAGCATAAGGCTCAACCTGGACAGGCGCACCATGCAGTCCATCCCCGCGCTGATGGCCGAACTCAAGCGCAAGGGTATCCTGGGCGCGCCCAACGCCAGCATCTACGCCAGCCCCCTGCACGATAACGTGGCCGCAGTGGACACCACGGATTTTATGGACGCCGGCGAGCTGTCCTCCAAGGTCTTCGCGCTCGGCATAGATATGGAACACCCCATCAGCCTCCGGGCTAACGATATGAGCTATCTCTTCAAGCTTGAAAAGGGCCTCGGCCTCATGCAGACCTCGTTCTGCATGCAGACCACCCAGAACACGCTGGTCATAGACCCCTTCGGCGATCTCTATGCCTGCTTCGAAGAGGCCGGCTACCCCGAGTACCGCGTAGGCCACGTCTCAAAAGACGGCGTGGAATTCTTCCCCCTGCGCGAGACCTATAAAACCCGCCACGTCGCCAATATGGAAGAGTGCGTAAAATGCCCCGTGGCGCTGGCCTGCGGCGGCCAGTGCGGCGTGCGCTGCCGGGCTAAGACGGGAGATCTGTTCAAGCCGCACTGCGACGAGATAAAAACGACCATCCTTGAAGGCCTGAAGCTGGCTTATCAGAAGCGCCTGAAGAACGGCGGCGCAGCCGTCCCGGCCGGCGCCGGGGCGCCGAGTGTCCACGGTTAAACCCATGCCCGAGGTAAAAACCACCATGTACGAAAACCACCTCAAGCCTGGCTACGCCGTGGAGAACGGCCCGGACTCACTGATCGTCACGGATACTTCCTGCTATTGGCTCGCTGAAGAAACTTTATGGCTGGTGTCAAAGCTGCCCGGCGCCGGCGAGCGCGGCGAATACTTCAAAGCCTTGTCGGCGCTCGGCGTAGGCTATCCGGAGAAGATCTTCGACCGGCTGCTTTCGCTCGGCGTTTTGCGCGAGGCCGTCCCGGCGAAGCGCCTTAAATCCATTCTGAAGAGCCTGCTCCAGCCCAGCATCAGGCTCATCCCGCCGAAGGCTCAGGAAAAAGTTATCAGCTTCCTGGGGCTCGATAAGGTCAAGGACCTGACAAAGCCGCTGTATGCGTTTCTGCTCGCCGGCGTCCTCGGCTTGGCCGGCGGCCTGGTCATTTTAAAGACCGGGCATGGCGGCGGCGCGGCCAACGGCCCGCTGATCTTCCTGCTCATAGCCCTGGGCAGCCTGGTGCACGAGCTGGGCCATTCCTTCGCCGCCGGCCGCGCCGGCATAGGCCTGCGGCCAATAGGCTTCTCCGTCTACCTGTTCTATCCCGTCTTCTACACCAATGTTTCCGGTATGGAAAAACTCGGCATCGGGCGGCAGCTCGCCATAGACTGCGGCGGATTCATCGCGCAATCCACCTACCTTTTCCTGCTGGTGCTGCCCGCGCTGTTCACCGGCAATGCCACCTGCGCCGAGACGGCCAAGTGGATACTCCTGATCATGGCTTTCAACGTCAATCCGCTGCTCAGGACCGACGCCTACTGGATTTACAACGATCTCCGGGAGAAATACGGCGGGAACCGCTGGATGGACCACCTCCACAGGGTGTACCTGGTTGCCTTCACCGGGTTCTCCCTGTACATCCTGTGGCATGTGTTCTCGCGGGCGGGGCGTATCGCGGATATGTTGTATATCGCGTACAACGCTCCGTCCACCCTGCTACATGAAGGCCACAGAATTATTATAGGATTGTACTTTGTAATCATGGCGCTTATGGGCGGGCTGCGCCGGATCAAGGAAGGACATATAGAGTGGGGCAAGCTAAAACAAACCAGGCTGGAGACAATATGAAAAAACTTATGCTGGCATTAATGCTGTGCGCGGGTACGGTTACGGCGGGCAATGCCGCTGATGTGGAGAGCAAAAAAGACATACAGACCTTCCCGTCGGAAAAGATAACCGGCGTAAACATCCGCACCAATTCCGCCTTGGTCTATGTTGAAAGCACCCAGGCCTCCGCCATCCAGGTAGAGCAGCTGCCGGACAACGCCCGGGCCTGCAACGTAACGGTAAAAGTCTCCGACGGCCGCCTCATCCTCAAGGCCCTGGATAAATCCGGCGAGTACAATGACATAAAAACCGGCTTCCGGGTGCAGCTGCCGCCCGGCCTTTCAATAACCGCCGTCACCAATTCCGGCGATATCGAATTCCACAACGTCGGAGGCTCCATCGAGGCAAAGACCAATTCCGGAGACATCGGCCTTGATAACATCTCGGGCAGTCTGAAAGCCACAACCAACTCCGGGGATATTACGGGCGCGTTCAAAGCGCCTGAAACTTCCAAGGTCATAACTTTAAAAACGACCTCGGGGGATATCGCCGCCACATTCCCCGAAACCGCTACAATAGCCGTGGACGCCGCCACCACCAATGGCAAGCTGCATAACGAATTCTCCGGGAAGGCCGGGCTTCCGGTCTCGGCCAGGTCCACCTCCGGGGACATCTCGCTCACCAAAGCCGTGAAGCAGCCGTAATACCCAGCCTCATGCAAGCGCGCCAGGCCGTACGGGAACCATATGTCCCTAAAAATACTTATCGTTGATGACGAGCCGGATATATTGAATCTTTATGCCCGCATCTTTAGTGAACAGGATTATTCCATTATGTACGCCGGCAGCGTGACGGCGGCCGCCGCCCTTATAAAGGCAAATCATTTCGACCTGCTTATAACCGAGCTCCTGTTCAGGGACGGCCTCGGCACGGACCTGGCGCAGTTATTCGCAAAAGAATTCCCGGGCGCCAAAACCCTGTTAGTTACCGGCTCCCGTCTGGAAGCCGGCAGCTTTGACCTTTCAGCGGTATCAGAATGCCTGGGTAAGCCCTTGAATATCGATAAGCTCATGAAAGCTGCCGCCAATACCCTAAGAAAACCGCGCGAAACGGACTGCTGTGTTCTCGCCTGAAGCCCTGTCTAACCGCCGCCAGCCGCGCCTGGCGCCGTTTTCCCAGCCGGAATGCCACTTTTCCCCTATAAGCCTTAAAAGCGCCTTTATGGCCGTTTTTGTCGAAATAGCCCTTTAAATCCGCGCAAGAATGCGCCAGGTCGGCGTTTCCCCGACGTGCCCGTGTCATTGCACCTTATGTATTTGCGCCGAGCTCACCGGCCCTCTACTGCAACAATAAGCCGTGGGTTAGCCCAATCCGCTCCCGGTGTCGCAACACAAAAGCAGCACTTCCACGCCACTGGTGGAGGGTCGGGCGGGGGGCTGACGATACAAACACCTTACTTTCTAAGGCTTTTGTGTCGCTACTGGATTTTGTGGTCCAGAAGAAACGCTCTGGGAGTTAGGATTGGAATTCCATCTATTACTTTTAGGACTGCCAGGTCCTTGTCTCCGGTGACCAGCGCCTGCACCCGGCCGCCTGCCGCCGCTTCAAGATATTTCTGATCCCCGGCGTCGCGGCAGGCAACAGCAACCGGCAGCGGTTCGACAAACTCGCTCAGCTCCGTTAAGTAGTGATTCCACTTCGCGTAGATTTCGCCGCCCTGATCCTTAATTGTCATCCTGCGGAGAACGTCCTGGTACTCGGCCAGGATCGGGGCAGACATCACGAGCGTCAGCTTTCCCTCAAGCCATAGTTTTAATATCTGCTGCGGCGGGCCGCCCCAGAAGATCCCGGAAATCACCACATTGGCATCAAGCACGATTCTCATTTGTCGGCGCGGGACCGCTGAATAGTCTTTTTAACGTCCACCTTCTTCAGCCCTGTCCGCTTCGCAAACTTCCGGCTTGCTCCAAAGAGCCTGTCAACCTCTTCCAGCGCCGGCCGGCCGATCTTCCTAAGAATAACAGTATCCCCTTCGCCGGCAACAACAAACTTGGTTCCAGTCACCAGGCCCAGGGCCTGCCGGATATCGCCCGGGATAACCACCTGGCCTTTTACGGACATTCGCGTTACATCCAGATTTTGCATAACTCCTCCGTCTTACTTGCCTTACTAATAAGATACACCATAAAGCCCGCCCTGTCAAGACAGGCGCCCGGTTTTACCCTGGAACGTTCGCCTTCGGCCAGTAAAAGCGAACTCCCCCCCTTCAGTTTTGATACGCCTCCGTCGGGCTACCTTTTACACATTGCGCCCGTAGTTCGCATATTATGTAGAATACGAACTATGGCTATATACCAATACAAGCGCGAACCCCTCACCAACGCAAACGCCGACCGCCTCGCCAACGCTGCCCGCTCCGGGATCGAGAAAGTAGTCATCTCAACGCTGCTCGACACCGGCCTGCGCGTCTCGGAGCTGGCCGGCCTCACCAAAGAAAACATCCTCTGGCAGGATCGCCGGCTACTCGTCTACGGCAAGGGCGGCCCTTTCGGCAAGAAAACAAAGCGCCGCATCGTCCCGCTCACCGAGCGCGCCTTCACCATCCTCTCGCACTACTTCTCGCTCAACGACTCCTTCGGCTACACCGCCCGCGGCATCCAGAAGATCGTCCGCCGCGTCTCCAACCGCGCCGGCATCGCCCAGAAGGTCTCCCCCCACGTCCTGCGCCATACCTTTGCCGCTGCCTGCGTCAAGAAAGGCCTCAGCACCCGTTACCTCCAAATGTTTTTGGGCCACGACCATCTTTCAACCACGGAAATTTACTTGAACGTCTCCCCGGAAGACGCCTGCGCCGAATTTAAGAAACGGTTTTAAAATAAGCAGCGTAGGCTACTTTTAAGGAGGGATCATGGAAACAATAAGATCAGCTGTCGCGGCGATGATAAAAAAACATGGCGCTGCTGTTTTAGCTGAACAGCTAGGGGTAAATGAAACCTTATTAAACCAGTGGACTGAAAAATCCACAGAAAACCAAAAGAGGACCGATATCCCCCTTCGATACGTAATACTATTAACCCGTGTCACAGGTGACAGCACGTTAATGCAGGCAATAGCCGCCGAAGCCGGCGGAACAGTTTTACAAAGGGAGCCGCTAGAGGAGCCACAAACATCAGAGAGTATTGTGATTGATGTTATTGAACTATCTGCCGCGCTTGCCGAAAAATATACCGCTCTAATTAAGAAGGGCGGAATTATTACACAGACGGAGTTAAAAAAGGTTTCCGCCATGGCAACGCGGTTACAAGTAGCAGCAGCGGATATTTTAGAGGACTGCAGAGGAATGCTGCATATTGACTCTATCCCCAGCAAAGACGGCAAAACAGACCCCGCAAACAATTAACACTTAATAGCGACAAATATTTTAGATGCCGGCCGCTTCGCCGCCGCAATTTTTATGTTATACTTGTTATACACAGGATAACTATGATCGCCATCCGACTACCAAAAGAAATAGAACTCCGCCTTACCACGCTGGCCACGTCCACCGGGCGCACAAAAAGCTATTACGTCCGCGAGGCGCTTCTTAAACATCTCTCCAATATCGAGAGCATCTACATGTCCGAGCAGCGCCGCCAGAACACCCGCTCGGGCAGTCCGCGGCCGGCGGCCACAAAAACCGCGCCAAAGCGGCGGAGCCCAAAATGATCATCGCCTTCGCCAACCAGAAAGGCGGCGTCGCCAAAACCACCACCTGCCTCAATCTCGGCGCCGGCCTGGCCCTGCGCGGTTACTCGACCCTGCTGATAGACTCCGATCCCCAGGCCTCGCTCAGCTGCTACCTCGGCCCCGCTGACGGCAAGCCTACTCTCGGCGACTGGCTCCTGGACCGTTCCCCCTTCGACCAGGTAGTCCGCCCTACCCCGCACGCGAACCTCTCCTATATAGCCACCTCAGAGCGCCTGATCGCCGACGAAGCCACTATCGAGCAGGATAAGTTCAAAGCGCTCCATTATCTCAAACGCAAGATCGACAAGATCCGGGACCGCTACGATTTCATCCTCATAGACACCATGCCCAGCTTCTCGGTCCTCCTCGCCAACAACCTCGTCGCGGCCGACCAGGTCGTCATCCCGGTCAAGCTCGAATGGCTCTCCATCCAGGGCCTGCCGCCGCTGCTCGCAAAATTGCGCGACATCCAGGACAACGTCAAAGACCTGCAGATCCTCGGCATTCTCGGCACCTTCAACCGCAAAGGCGTGACCGAATGTCACAAATGCCTCACCGAGCTCGAGGCGCAGCTACCGGGGCGCGTGTTCGCGTCCACCATCCAGCTCAACAGCAAGCTCGCCGAAGCCGCCGGCTCCGGAAAACCGATCCAGCATTACGACCGGCTCTGCCAGGGCTTTGACGATTACGAGAAACTAACCGAGGAGGTCCTGAAGAAATGCCCCGCCAAGAAGAAAACACACGTAGAGGCTCGTTAAACCTGCTCGGTATCGAGGCCGCCGGCATCCCCGCGGTCGAACGGATCATCGAGATCCCCGTTTCCGCCGTCCGGCCGAACCCGCACCAGCCGCGGCGCCAGTTCCCCCAGGAGTCCCTGCAGGAGCTCGCCGGCTCCATCAAAGCGCACGGCCTGCAGCAGCCTGTCATCGTGCGCCAGCTTAAACAAACGGACCATGGCGGCACCGCGCCGGCCTACCAGTTGGTCGCCGGCGAGCGCCGCCTGCGCGCACACGAACTCGCGGGCCTCAAGATCATCCGCGCCATCGTCCGCGCAACCGCGGACGAGCAGCTGCTTCGCCTCTCGATAGTCGAGAACATCCACCGCGAGGACCTCCCCTTCATGGACCGGGCGCTGGCGTTCTGCCGCTTCAAGGACCAGTTCCACGCCGGCAAGGTGGAAGCGGCCGCCGAGGACCTTAAGATCTCGCGCCGCACCGGTTTCAACTACAGCAAGATCGGCTCCGCCGAGCCCGACTTCCAGAAACTTATCGTCAAGAACGACCTCGACGTCCGCAGCAGCAGCCTGCTCCTGAACCTGGCCGACAAAGTCGCCAAGGAACTCCCGAAGAAAACAGAAGCCTTCAAGAAAGCCGTCCACACCGGCGAACTGGGTCTCCCCGCGCTGAACACCCTGCAGGCGAAGTATTTCCCGGCCTCGGTTAAAGAAGACCCCAAGCCGGCAGCCGCGGCAAAGACCCCGCACACACCCGGCCCGGCCACAATAAAGACCGATCCCTTCCGTAAAACGGAAACAGAGGTCGTCCTGGAGCTGCGGTTCAACCCGGCTAAAAAGCCGGACACAAAACTCCGGGCCCAGTGGGCCAAAGCCGCCAGACAGTTTTTTAAAGCCGCCGGCTTCACCGCCGCTGAACTGAAGTTTTAGGGTTCAACACCGCAGTTTCGGTAAAAAGTGCAACCGTTGCACTTTTTGGGTTAGAGCCAGGGTTTACAGAAAAAGTGCAACGGTTGCACTTTTAGGGGGTCCTCATAGGGAAACACCCCTCAAAATCATGGTTCACACGGCCCCGGAAGGCATAAATGACAACCAAGTCTTCGCTCCTTAAACTTACAAACCTGGTAACACAAAAGCACTTCGAGCAGATCCCGGAAGATATCGCCTTCTGCTCCAATATCTTCATGGTGTTCGGCCTGCCCGCGCATAAACTAAAGGGCAACCCGGCCTTCTGGACCAAGAAGAGCAGCTCCTACAACCTCGTGATCACCCGGAACTTGGACTACCAGATCCCCACCGGCTGTTACGCCCGCATGAATCAGATCTTCATCGATACCGAGGTCCGCACAAAAAACACGAATGTCATAGACGTCGGCCGGTCCTTCCGGGAATACGCGCATAAACTCGGGTATAAAGACGGCGGCGCCGACAAGGAACTGGTCAAGCAGCTGGTCAACTACGTGACCTCTTCCATCTCCCTGAACATCACCGACCACAACCCCAACCATATCTCCGGGGTGCAGACCATGGTCGCCGAAGCCTGGGATTTCTTCTTTGATGTTCCCAGCCCCGAGCAGCTCACAATGGCGAAGGGGAAGATCATTTTAAGCGAAAAGTACGCCAAGTACATCCATAAGCATTCCGTCCCGCTCGATATGAACCGGGTCCGGTGCTTCAAGAACAATCCCCTGGCGCTGGATTTCTACCGCTTCCTGGCTTACCGCAGCAACGAACTTAAGAAACCAATATCCTTTCCCGACCGCCTTTTGTTCGAGCAATTAGGGGTCGGCCACAAATATGACCGGATAACCCGGCAGCGCTTAAGGACGCTTCTCCGTTTCATTCAAACCGACTGGGCTGTCCAGGCTAAGTTCGAGGATGGTTATTTTGAGCTCTGTCCCTCACCCCCGGCAGTCCAGGCAAAGATACCTAGCGGGACTCCGTTGGTGATTACTAACAATATCGGTTGACAGGGAGAGTTATCAACTTCAAACTTGTTA
>JAJZVJ010000063.1 GCA_021845705.1 bacterium | reverse complement strand
CCGCGGAAATAATGGACAAACTTAAAGCCTGGGACAAGAACCTTGAGAGCCTCAAAGCCGATTTTACCCAGGAAGTCAACTTCACCGAGGCCGGCCTTAAACAGTCGGTGACCGGGACCCTCAGCTACGTTAAGCCGAACCTCCTGCGCATAGAACACTACAAGCCCGCCCGCCAGATAGTGGTGACCGACAAGACGGACATCTGGATCTATAAACCGGCGGACAACCAGGTGGTGCGCACCTCCTGGGAGTCCTGGAGGCGCACGCAGGACCAGAATTTTTCCGGCATACTGGACTTCGGGAATTACGCGTCGCTGGAAGCGAAGAACAGCATAAAGGCGACGCCGTCCGTGAACGGCGGCCCGGTGACGGTGGTGTTCACCCCGCGCTCCGGGGCCGGCTATTCCCTTACCTTGAAACTTTCTCCGCAGGATTATTTCCCGACCGAAGCGGAGCTTTCCGTGGACGGCACTATAATCAAAACGCGCCTTACCTCCATCGAGAAGAACGGCGCCATCGATAAGGCCATCTTTAAATTTTCGCCTCCTAAAGGCGCGGAAATGCTGGAATTCAAGGGCAACTAGGAATTAATGACACTCGCAAACCGCATAACCATGGGCCGGATGGGACTCAGCCTGGCCATCTTCGTCTTTATAATAACCCATACCTTGTGGGCCGAAGTGGGCGCGCTCGTTTTGCTTACCATTGCCTCCATCTCCGACGGAGTTGACGGCGCCATTGCCCGGCGCACCGGCACCACCACCCCGTTCGGCGCCATTGCCGACCCCTTCGCGGACAAGCTGCTTATCATGTCGGTTTTCCTGTCTTTCGCTTCGCTTAAGGAGCTCGAGATCCCCATCTGGGCCATATTCCTTATACTGCTCCGGGAGCTTACCATCTCAACGCTCCGCGTCCTTGCCGCCCTCAACGGAGTAGTAATGAAAGCCGAGCGCGCCGGCAAGATAAAGACCACCATACAGCTCACCTCGGCATTCATCATCCTGGTCCTGCTTATACTTAACATCTGGTCCAGATCACAGCCGCTTCCCTGGGTCCTGGCTTACTGCGGCGCTCTGGCCCGGCCGGCCGCCTGGTGGCTTACGGTGGCAACCGCTTTCTTTACCGTCATAAGCGGGCTGATCTACCTGTACCACCACCGGGAACTTATTTACGCGTCATGGAGCGACCAGGCGCAAAAACGAAGCGACTAGATGCGAGATTTCCTAATTAGATTCCTTGCGAGCGCCGGTTTCGTCAGCTACGTTCCGGCCAGGATAACCGGGTTCAAGAAGTTTACCGGCTCCGGCATGGCCGGCACGCTCGTGGCGCTGGCGCTGGCGCCGTTCCTCCCTGAAAACAGGATTTACTTCGCCCTTTTCTGCGCGGCCTTCTTGCCTTTCTCGGTGTGGATAGCCGGCCTGGCCGCTAAAAGCTACGCCACCCACGACGATCCCCGCATAGTCATAGACGAAATGATAGGCTACTGGATAGCCATATTGTTCATGGACCGCACGCCTTTCAACCTGGCGGCCGCCTTCGTTATTTTCCGCTCCCTGGACACGCTGAAACCCTGGCCCATAAAGAAACTCGAAACCAGCGTCCGCGGAGGTTTTGGTATAATTATTGATGACGTCCTGGCAGGGGCGGAAGCCAACCTGCTTACGCGGCTGGCCGCGCTTATATTATTATGAGACTTAACTTCATCCTGATATCTCTCTTCCTTGCCGCGCCTCTTTCAGCCCAGGTATCCACCATGCCCGTCAGCGCCCAGGGGGGGGTGGTGCTTCCGGCCGAACATACCCCGCCGCCCGGCGCTTTTTATCTGCCTGCCATGCCCGCCCAGATGGCCGCGCCGAAGGCTGGCCCCTCGCAGCCGGCGCATTACACCACGGGGAACGTCTCGCTCAGCGGCATCGTGCTGATGCCGACCGCTTACAGGGGCAGGGGCGGCTATAACTCCATAGGCCTCGGCCTGGATTTTAACGCGGCATACTATATAGGCCGGCTTTACGGTAAGAACACCCTCGCCTGGACCACGCAAAAGAAGAATTATCTCGACCGCATCGGCCTTTGGCTGCTCTCTGCCGACTCCAAGATGCAGGTGCAGACCGAGGGGAAATGGCGTCCCGCTATGGCCGCGGGCGTACAGGGGATCCTTAAATTCCGCGATGCCGCCCAGCCCACGCTCAACCAGCCCTCGGTCAGCACCAAGATAGACTCCAAGAACACGGATACCTACGCTAACGCCTACGTAGCGATCACAAAGCGCCTGCACCCCAAGCTTATCCTTAACGCCGGCTACTCCGACGGCGACATGCCCAAGGTCATATACAGCCTTTCCGAGTTCCTTTCAAAAGAGGCTATAAACCTCAGCAACGGCCGTCCCACCTCCGAATCCATCACCCTCCCGACAGGGATGCTGTTCGGGGGCCTCATGTGGCTTCCAAGGATGGATTCACCGATAGGCATCGAGGTGATGCTCCCGCAGGGCGCCCCGCAGAAGCCCACGCTCATCAACCTGCATCTGGGCACGCTGCTTAAACTGAATTTTGAACTTTCCTACCTTACCTTCAAGGGCGGCTGGGACCTTATGGGAATGTTCCAGTTCCGCTATAATTACCTGCCGAAATAAAACCGCAGCAACAACGGACAAAAAAAAGCCCGGACCGGGTTCAGGGCTTATGGCCCGCGAGCTGAGCCAGATATTTACCTGCCTGCGGGTGGTTCGGGTTCAGCCTGAGCGTCTCCGAAAGTTCAAAACGGACTTTTTCCCAATCCTTGTTCCAGTAAAGTATGGCAAGGTTGTAGTGCGCGTCCGCAAGCCCGGGATTTCTTTTAAGAGAGAAGTCATATGCCGCCCCCGCTCCGGCCTTGTCGCCTCGTTTCTCAAGAGCCACGCCGTAGTTAAGCCAGGCATAGCCGCTGGAGGAAGAGAGGCTTTCCCGCAGGGCGGGAAGCGAATAATATTCCAGGCTGAGCCGGAGCAGCCGCTCGTAAATGTCGGCGGAATCCCTGAAACAGTCGCGTGCCTCGGTCCACTCGCCGCGCGAAGAATAATAGAACCCCTCGTAGAGCGGGGCGTCGGGGAGGTCACCGTCGAGCAGGGCGGCCAGCCGGAGGTCGCGCAGGCCCGCCTCGTCCAGCCCGCCTGCCGCGCTGCGCCTGGCCGCGCCCGAGACCAGGGCCTGCGCGTAGGAAGTGCCTATATCCCTGTCGAAAAAATCCCTGTAATTCCGGTCAAGCCTCGGGAAGGAATAGAACAGCCAGGGCCTGCCGGCGGGCGGCCGAAGAGGGGGGTACAGTATGCTCAGGGTACCGTATGGAAGCTCGGGAACGGCCTTAGGGAGCTCGGTGTCCATAGTGGAATAAACCCCGCCCGGATTAGCGGCCGCGAAGTTCCGCCAGTCGGCTTCATCGCCGGAATTCAAATTAAAAAGCGTAAGGCCCGGGCTGTAGCGCAGCTTCGAAGCTTTGTACCAGGGAGCCGCGGTCAGCCCCTGGGCCACCACCTTAAGGTCCGGGCGCAGGCCGCGCACGGCCTGCAGGTACCAGAGCGAAAAAAGCTGGACGTCTTTTTTAGCCACGACCGTAGAGCCGGGAGGCGCGCCGCGCATTACGTCGGAGGCGAAATCCTCGGCCGCGAAAAGCCAGCGCCGGTAGGAGCCGTGAGCGCCGTTGTGGAACACCAGCGCGGAAGCGGCCGCCGCCGCCAGGAAAAGCCCCGGCCGAACGCGCGGGAAGGCCCCCGCCAGGAAGCACAGGCCGGAGGCCGCCCAGAAAGCCGCGGCCAGGTCCGGCAGAAGGTAATAAGGTTCCACAATGGCCAGAGCGTGCGGGTTAGGCGGCATGTTCGCGAGGAAAATAAAGACGGGCCCGGAGAAGACGAAAAGCGCGGCGAACGCCAGCAGCCTGCGGGGGGCCCTCTTCCACTCGGCCCAGAGGCCGGCCGCGGCGAATACCAGCGCGAAGCTGAAGTTCTGCCGGAGATGGAGCGCGTAATACTTAAGCCCCGGCAGGAAGAGTTCTCCCGGCGCGTAGTTGAGCGAGATAAGGTCCAGGGTGGAGCCGTAGCTTTTGCGCGTGATGACCGCCAGGAAAGTCTTCAGGTCCGCCGGGTGGCTCCAGTCAAAAAGCGGCCACCCCGAAGAGCGGAAAGGCAGGTACAGGTAAAGCGAAAAGCCCAGGAAGAAAAAACCCGCCGCCTTTAAAAGGCCGGTCCAGCCGCCCTCCTTGAGCGGGGGCCAGAGCAGGATCAGCAGCGCCGGCGCGGACAGCACCAGGTCCATGCGGTTAGCCATGCCCAGGCCCAGCAGGAAGGCGGAAACGAAAACGGCGCGCGAGCCTGCGAGCGAAGCGGAGGCAAGGAGCAGGGCGGCAAAAAAGAAATTCAAGGCGTACATCTCCGGCACGCTGGAAACAGTGCGCAGCGTAAAATTAAAACCCAGCAGCAGCGCCGCGAAGAACGCGGCGGAGGGGGAGAACGCCGCGGCCGCCAGCCGCCAGAAAACCATGACCCCGGCGATACCGGCCGCGGCTGAAAAAAGGTTGAGCCGCCAGGCGGGATTGCCCAGCGGGATGAGCGAAAACAGCTTGGCGGAAATTATATAAAGCGGATAGCCGGGCTGGTGCGCCACGCCCAGCGTCCAGGCGGCGGAAGCCATTTCTCCGGAGTCGCGGTAGGGCGGCAGCACGGGGGGCAGGCAGTAAATATAGAGGGGTATAAGGATGAAAGCCAGCAGCGCGGCAAAGATAAATTCGGGAGTAAGCCTCCTCCCGCCGCCCAGTTCAGGTTCTTCCATACGGGATTTATTTTATAACTTATAAGGCGCGATAGGGAAACCGCGGGCTCGGCCCCCGCGCTACCCGGCTCGGGCCTCCGGCAGGCTTTTACCAACCCGGTCACCGCGGCAGCCTATAACCCCGGAAGCACTTATCAGCTGTTGTTGAATGGAGGGCTGGCAGGGGTGTCGCCCCGCGAACCCTTTGCGGAAAGGGGGGCCCCGCCATAAATTCCCGAGGCGGGGGGAAACCACGCAAGGGTTTCCATCTTCCAGGGTTCGCGGGGCGACACACCTGCCAGCCCCGGATCCGGTGCCGCGGCGCCGCTTGCTTATTTCTTTTTGAGTTGTTCTATCAGGGCGTCGGCTTCGGGTTTAAGGACGGGGGAAACGGAAACCATTTTGAGGAAATCTTTTTTGGCGCCGCGGGAGTCCCCGAGTTCCGCCCGAAGGCGGCCGCGCAGGTCGTAATTAGCCGCATCCCCGGGCGCTTTAACCACGGCTTTGTCGGCGGCCTCCAGGCCGTACTCCAGCTCGCCGATGCGGTGCATGGACGCGCCCAGCAGGTAATAATAACTGGCGTACCCCGAAACCTCCTTCCAGTCCATGGCGGAAGAGTAGTCCTGGGCCTCGCAGGAAAAATCCCCCAGCGCCTCGCAGGAGCGGGCGCGGTCCAGGTAATATTTCGGCCGGCCGCCGCTAAGTCGTATCGCCTCGGAAAATTTCTTAATAGCGCGCTTATGCAGCCCCTGGTCGGCGTATATCCTGCCAAGCCGCCACTGCGCGGCGTGACTGCCCGGCTTTATCTTAAGTATCGCCCGGCCGGCTTTTTCGGCGCCGGCGTAATCCCCGAGCCGCTCCAGGCAGAGCAGGCTCAGTTCGTAGCCGTCAGGCGCCCCGGGTTTCAGCCGGGAAAAAGCGGCGGCGTCCGCCGCGCAGGCTTTATAGTCCGCCAGCGCGTAGCCGGCCTCGGCCCGCACTATGTACCCGTCGTCATAAGTGGGATCGTAGGAGAGCGCTTTAGAAGCCAGTTCCTTCTGGCGGACACGGTCGCCGAAAAGCCTGCCGTAAACCAGCGCCTTTAGCAGGTGGGAAATTTCCTGCGCGTAGCCCAGTTTAATCGCCTTATCCGCTTCCCCGAGCGCCTCATTGCCCCGGTCCGCTTCGTAATAAAGCCGGGCCCGGTAATAATGGAGGATAGCGTCGTTAGGGTGGGCGGAGAGCCGCTTTTCAACTTCCGAGGCGGCTTCACCGGCCCCGCGGGCGGACGCGATAGCGGTGATCTCGCTCCAGCCAAGAGCCTCCTCGCGGGAGTTCTCGGCCCGCTTCATTGCTGAAAAAACGGCCGCCAGCAGAATGGCGGCCGCGGCGGCGGAAACAAGGATTATTTTAATATTCTTTGTCATCCGGGAGACCGCAGTTTATCATATAAAATAAGGCAGGGCTGCCTATTGGGGGGGTAGGGTGAGGGAGGCAGCCCTGACCCCAAAATTCTACCACTCGGACTGACTTTTGTCAAGTGGCACATGTAACACAAGTTACACCTATAAATAAGGAAACCCCCGTCCCGCTTCCAGGACAGGGGCCTCCGGATACTGCGCCTCCCTAACCCACCCCCGCTGACCCTAAGATCCGCGATGCCGGGACCGGAGCGCCGGACGGCCTTCAGGAAGGCCAGGATTCGACGCGCTTCAGAAGTTCCTCGAACTTGAACGGCTTGACATAATAGGCGTCCGCGCCGGCCGCCAAGATCTTGTTTTTAATGTCCTCGGAGTCATATCCGGTCACCGCTATCACCAGCGTCCGCTTGTTGCTGGCTTTTATTATCTCGCAGACCTTGAAACCGTTTATGTCCGGCAGCATTATGTCCAGGATCACTACATCGGGTTTCTCGCTGCCCACCAGGGACCCGGCCTGGAAACCGTCCGCGGCGGAAAATATTTCCCATTTTTTCCGGGAAGTGCGGAAAAAGCGCTCGGTCAGCTTCAGGAACTTTACATCGTCGTCGACGATAAGCACCTTCTTGGTGCCCATGCGCTCCGACAGCTCCTTGGGGGCCGGGATCTTGTTCTCTTCCAGGAAAGTCTTCAGATCTTCCGCCTTTATCCGCCGGTGACCGCCGAGGGTATTGAACGCCTTAAGCCGTCCGGCGTCCACCCAGTTAGCCACGGTTCCCGGAGAAATCTCTATCATTTTAGCCACTTCAAAAGTACTAAAGATCTTCTGCCTCATTGGTGCCTCCCGGTGTTGCGACTTTTACGACTTTTATTCTTTTTAGTATTATAGCATAAAATCAGTTTTTGGCAAGACCCAGCGAACATGGGACCCGCGGCCCGGGCAGCGGACAGAAGGCGGGAACAAGGCGGGCGCGGGACCAGCCGTTCTTGCATTCTCTATATATTATGTCTTATAATTATTAATAAGCTCCCTAAGGATGGAGCGTCTTGACGATTTCTTGGGGGAATCTTGCTGGGAAAAAAAGTGCTCGTAGTGGATGACGACCCTAACGTGGGCCTGCTCATTTCCGCCGTTCTGAAAAAATACAGTTACTCCGTAACCACCTGCTACCACGGGGAAGAGGTTATCGCGTTCCTTAAGAACAACAAGCCGGACCTCATTTTGCTGGACCTGCGGATGCCCGGCATAGACGGCTACGCCCTATGCAAGCGCATACGCGAGGCGCCCGACACCCGCGACATCCCGATCATAATACTCAGCGGCGTGGCCGAGGTGGACGCCAGGGTTAACACCATAGAACTCGGCGCCGACGACTTCATAACCAAGCCCTTCGACGTCAGGGAGCTCAGGGCCAGGATAAACCGCATCCTCAAGAGGAAGAGCGCGGATACCGCCCTGAACCCGCTTACCCGCCTGCCCGGCAGCCCCGCTATAGAAGAGGAGGTCACGCGGCGCATAGCCGAAGACGAACCTTTCGCGTTCTGTTATGTAGACGCGGACAACTTCAAGGCCTACAACGATGTCTACGGCTACGCCAAGGGCGACGAGGTGATCAAGCGCATCGGCGTGCTGCTGATGGAAAAAGCCAAGGTCGCGGCGGGCCACGACTATTTTGTGGGCCACGTAGGCGGGGACGACTTCGTCCTGATAACCTCCCCGGAAGCCTGCGAGCCCGCGGCCAAGGCCATCACGGAAGAGTTCGACAGGTTCATCCCGGAATTCTACAACGAAGTCGACCGCGCGCGCGGGTTCATAACCACGATGGACCGCACGAACAAGACCAAGGATTTCCCGCTTATGTCGCTGACCGTGGCCATAGTGGCCCCGCGCACCCAGAGGCACTACGCGAAAATAGTGGAAAGCGCCGCCGAACTGAAACATTACGCCAAGGAACTTTCCACGCGCCGGGGCAGCATCTTTGTAAGGGACAGGCGCATTTAACCAAGATGGAAACAGAACCCGATATCGCAGGCACCGTTTTCGCGGGCTGCAAGATCATCAGCAAACTGGGCCAGGGCGGAATGGGCTCGGTTTACAAGGCGCACCAGGAAGCGCTGGACAAGTTCGTCTGCGTAAAACTGCTCGCGCCCGAGCTGGCCAGGGAACAGCGCAACGTGGATTTTTTCCTGCGGGAAGCGCGCTCGGCCGCCAAGCTGGAACACCCCAATATCGTGCACGTTTATAATTTCGGGCAGGAGAACGGCTCTTATTTCATCATTATGTCCTACGTGGAGGGAAAAACCCTCCAGGACCTGCTCAACGAGGACGGCCCCTTGCCGGTAAAGAAGGCCACGGACATAATGACGGGGGTTCTCCAGGGCCTGGCCCACGCCCATTCCAAGTCCATAATCCACCGCGACATCAAACCTTCCAACATCCTGGTAGGCACCGACGGCATTCCCCGCATAGTCGACTTCGGGCTGGCGCGCAGCATAACCGAAGAAAAGCAGCTCACTATGGCCGGCGAGATGGTAGGCACCGCGTATTTCATGTCACCGGAGCAGGGCCTGGCGGGGAAGGTGGACAACCGCGCCGACCTTTACGCCGCCGGGGCCACCTACTTCTACATACTTACCGGCAAGTACCCTTTTGACGGCAAGTCGTCCATAGAAGTGATACACAAGCATATCGGGGACCCCCTTCCGAACGTAATGCTTATAAAGCCGGACGTCCCGCTCTGGGCCTGCCGCATAATAGAGCGGCTGATGCACAAGAAGCCCGAAGAGCGCTACCAGTCGGCCGCGGAAGTGATAGCTGATTTCCAGAAATACGGCTCCGACGAGGGTTATACGGAACCGACCTCCACGGAAGTCACCTTCGACATCCCGGAAGTTACGGCAAGGATGAAAGTACCGGAGCCCGTCTCCCAGGCTTCTCTTGAAAGGACCGACCCCAAACCCTCTGACAGGCGGCCTCCTCCGCCGCCTCCTCCTTCGCCCAAGCCCCCGTCAAAAGCCGGGCCGGACGCTATTTTCCAGCCGGGACAGAAGCCGGCCCTGCAGCTCGCGGCCCTGCATAACGGGCTTAAAATGGCCGTGCACCTGGCGCTGACGCTTGCGGGCACAGGTTTCTTCGTGCTTGCCGGCGCCTGCGGGAAAATACCGGGCTCCATTACCTCGCCTATAGATTCGAACCCGGAGAT
>JAJZVJ010000062.1 GCA_021845705.1 bacterium | reverse complement strand
GCGGCCGGGCCGGCGTCTTTCCGCCCGATGCAGATAAGCATACATTCCCGCGTACTTTCGACCGGGGCGAATTTCAGGCAGTTCGGGCCCAGCGCAATTATGGGCGGCGGAACCTGCAGCGCCACCTGCTGCGGTCCCGATGGCAATGGGGGGACCATCTGCGCCAGCGCCAGCGCCGGGATGCCGAGCGGCTACTATCCCGGCCCGTGCATAGACCTGAACGCCATCTGCAGCGCGGAAGCGGCCGCCGTATCCGGCGGCGGCGTAACCTGCACCTGCGGCTGCAGTATCGCCTGTTCCGACACCGGTGGCCCGACGGGGAATCTTTCCGGCAACGGCATTACCACCGGCGCGGGCGGCCTGGCCAATGATTTCGGGACCACCAGGCTGGCCGGCCCCGACGAGGGACTTCCGACCTTTACCTCCCATGCGACCACCGAGAACCAGCAATGGATGGAAGAAGCCATCCGCCGGCAAACCGACGCATTGCAGTCCCTAAGGCACACCCCTGAACCCCAGTCCACCCTGGATTACGAGGCCCGGTATTTAAACCGTACTACGGAGGCTCCTAACAAGCCGCAAACGCCCTCCTGCCCCGACGACACTTCAATGGTATGTCTCATCGGCACCACCAGCCAGACACCGAACATGGAGCTTCTCGGCGAAAATCAAAAACCGGGGGCCGAAGCCCGCGCCGGAGACATCCCGAAGAGCGATATTGACGGGCTGGTCCCAGCGCCCGACCCGGCCTCGCTGCAGGCGGCGGCGGACGGCGCCGGCAAGACGCTGTCCGGGATCTGGGATGGCATAACCACAGCAACGACTTACGAGGAGATAGTCCGGACCGCTTCGGAATACGGCATGGCCGGGCTTCAGAAGCTCGGGATAAACCTAGGGAACCTCAGTCCCGAGCTGCTTGAAAAGTTGGAGGGCGTCAGCGAGAAAATAGGAACGGCGGCCAACGTCATCGGGCTGGCGGATGTCGCAGTCACTTCCTACCAGGGGAAGACGCCTGAAGCCAACGCCAAAGCAGCGGCGCTGGCCGTGGGGGTCGTGGCCCCGCCGGTGGGCTTCGCCGCGGCCGCCTGCGGCCTGTCCGACGCCTGCAGCCAAACCGTGGCCACCGGGGCTAACGCGGCGCTCAACGCCCCCATCAACGCGGCCGTGGACAGCGGGCTGGCCCAGACGTTCGCGGCCTCGCCCTCGCTGGATCAATACGCTTTGATGACCGGGGGCCCTGGCGTGCAGGAGCAGGTCCAGGCCCAGGCCGATAAAATGACGAACACAAATACGGGAACCGTAAATTCTTTTGTCTTCGACTTTTTAGGCAACAAATCAAAGGAGAACAAATGATACCTCTTGCCTCCGCCTTTTTTTTCCTCATGATCTTCCCCTCCTGCGGGAACGCGGCCCCGAAGCAGATCGGGCCCGTTTTTCCTGAAACAGTTTTCACCCTGCCGGTCATAGACGGGCTCAAAATGGACTGGGTGCTCGCCGCCCTCGACAAGCAGCCTGGCTGGAAGGGGAAGAACACTTCCGACATGCGTTTCACCGTGGACGCCAAAGGAGACCCGTGGTTCGGGAACGGCGACACGCGGCTCTTCATGGACCCTGTCCGGAATTTATATTTCCGTGTTTCCGAGCAGTACGGGGATTTCGTGTTCCTGGACGGCGGCGACCACCTGGTATGCACGGACAAATACCTCGGAACACCGATCTTCGACAAGGCGCATCCCAAGACGGACGGCGGAATGCCGCTGTTGCAGCTGGTGAAACTGGTGACGCTGGACAAAAAGGGCTGCCGCCTTTTTGCCGGGGCGGGAAAAACCCTTTATATAGTCGCGCATAACGATAAGACCGGACAGGACGAGGTCTCGGTGCTGGCGAGCGGCGGGGGAAAACCCCCGGCGGCCAGCAAGATACTGGGCGCCGCCGGCCATATTACCGCCCTTGCCGGCGACGGGAAACGCACCTTCTTCGGCATAGGCAACTGGGTCATGGAGCTGCCCGCCGACCGGGCGAAACCCATACCGTACTTTAATGCGCGAAAGCCCGTGACCGGTCTCGCCTATTCGGAAAAAACCGGCTTATTCTACGCGACCGCTTCATATGCCGGGTTCGCCAGCCCGAAGTTCCAGATAAAATTCATCACCTCGCCGAATCCGCAGATAGCGCTGCGCGGCGATTCGCTTTATGTCCGGCTTAACCGCACTATGGGCGTGGTCAGGATAAGCGGAGCGGCCCGGTTCCGTAAACTGCGCTGGAACGAAAAAAAGCCGGCGAATAACGCCGGCGCCGCGGACTGATCAAGGAGCACCATGACAAGGAAACTGTTTATAACAGCGCTCCTGGCGGCCTTTCCCGGGACGCTGTCCGCCGACACTCTGTACCTTATAAACGGCCAGAAACTTACGGGTACGGTAACTTCGGAATCCAGGGACTCGGTGACCATAGAGCTGTCCGACGGGTCTAAAAGCATCCCGCGGGACGAGATCAGGAGAGTGGCAAAGGATAATAAACCGGCCGCGAAGTCCGGCTCCAACGCCAAGTCCTCGTCGGCCCCGGGAACGAAGCGCGCCCCGGCCCCGCTGGAAAAAGCGCGGGCCCTGGTACTTTCGGGCCATTATTCCGACGCCGTGGCGGCCTACAACCCGCTGGCCCGCGGCTCCCAGGACGGGGCGCTGGCCGCCGAATACGCTTTTGCGCTGGCGCTTGACGGGCAGTCCGACCTGGCCCTGGCGCACCTGGACCGCGCCTTCCTCGCGGACGCCTCCAACCCGGAGGTGCTGTTCTACGCCTCGGCCGTGTTCTCCGCGCTCGGTATGGACGAAGCCGCCCGGGAACTTTCCCGCCCCGCCCCGGCCTGGCTGGCCGGCAAGGCCCCCGAACTGCCGGCCCTGGAACGCCCGTCGGGCGAATACAAGGAGCTCATTTCCGCCGCCAACCTTTTTATTTCCCAGCGCAGGTTCGCTTCCGCGGCTCCGCATTTCGCGGCCATCGTTAAAGCCTACCCTGACGCCCAGCTCCCCTGGGCCGGCTACGCCATAGTCCTTGAGAAACTTGGCGCGTTCAAGGCGGCGGCGAAGGCGGTCGAACAAGATCTTAAGCTGGGCAAAAAGGACGATACCGCTACGGTCAACCTGCTTACCGCGCACAAGACGGAACTTGAAGCGCGGCCGCCGGTAACTTACGACCCCGCCCCTAAGCTGAATGAAATGCTCAAAGGACGCTATATGGCGTTCCTGGGGCTCAGTTATAACCACACTGAAACCGACGGCATTCTGAACCTGCAGTCGAGGGTGGGTAAGTTCCTTACAAACCGCATCGACGTCGGGGCCTCCCTGGGGCTTACCTCGGGCTACAACGACAGCAACTATAACGGGCTCAGCTTCGGGGTTTCAGGCCGCTACAGCAAACCCCTGCCGGTGAGCATGCCGCTTAACCTGACCGCCGGGGCAAGGCTTGAATACCAGCCGGGACCCGATAATAATTTCGCCATAGTACTGTCTCCCGGCCTCAGCTATGTGCTTGCTGACGGCGCTCTGGACCTTTATCTGGACTTCTCGCTTACCGGTCCGCTGAAAGGCAGCCAGACTCTTT
This sequence comes from bacterium, assembly GCA_021845705.1. Taxonomy (GTDB): domain Bacteria; phylum Elusimicrobiota; class Elusimicrobia; order Elusimicrobiales; family UBA9959; genus UBA9959. The sequence continues at coordinate 5,817 of JAJZVJ010000062.1, read as the reverse complement.
CCCTTGGCTATACCGTTTACTTCGGAGGTGCGGCAAAATGAGAAAATATTACCTGTGCTTACTTGCCGCGCTCGCGCTGGCCCTGCCGGCCGCCGCGGCCGATTACCCGCAGGCGCTTAAGAACCTTAAGCCCCGCCTGGACAGTTCGGTATTCAGCGGCGCCTCCGTATCCGCCCAGAACCAGCTTATCCTTACCGCTACCGATAAATACAAGGCGATGACTTCCTCGCTCCGCTACCAGCAGGCCTATACGGCGCTGCTAAGCTGGCACTCGGTCCTGAGCCCCGGCGCACCGGCGAACCTGCTTCTTTCCATAAAGTGGAAGAACGGAGGGGAACTCTGGCTGCTTAAAGACAGCGGGCCGGCCAAGATAGACGAATGGGCCGACACACGACTGCCTTTCACGCCCAGCCAGCCCAACACGGACCGCTTTTTCGGCTACCTGGGCGGCCAGCTGATGAAGGGGGGCTCGTCCGTCGGCAGCAACATGACCGCTTTCAACGGCAGGCTGGGGAAAACCTTCCTCCGCGGGCGCTGCGACGCCGCGGCTATTTACGGCTACTCCAAACTGGGGGACGCCGGCCTCTCGTCCTACGGGCTGACCGGCCGCGTGCTGTTCCCTCTTACGGATAAAATGGGCTGGAACCTGGGCGGCAGCTTTACCCGCAGCGCGCCCTCCACCGGCGACGCGGTCAACAGTATAGCCGCGCTGGGCGGCTTGAACTTCTACCTTCCGGGCGGCAGCTTCGACGTAACAGCCTCTGTCGGGAACAACAGCATGTATTCCCTTCTTTTCGGCTACACGCTTTTCCTCACCCGGAAATAGAGCGTTAAAACGACTGCGCGGCCCTGCCGCGGACCAAGATCACGGAGCAAAACGGAGAGCTGGATATAATCGGGGGGATTCTAATGAAAAAAATAATGTGTTTCTTTGCGGTATTAGCGGCGCCGGTCCTGGTTTCAGCGGCAAGCCCGGCGGCGCCTGAAAGTAACGATGTAAGCACGATAATTTCCGCAAAGCTCGGCTACGATATGCCGGGCAAACTGAATATCCCCGTCTTCGGGGGCTTCAAGGATGTGGATGTAAAATCTGGCATCACCCTGGGCGCCGACCTGATACGCGGCCGCAGATATATAGGCTGGGGCGTGGGACTCGACCTCCTTCTGCAGCGCACGCTCGACGTCAGCCCGAACCCGGCCTTCGGTTTTCTCGCCGTACCCTTAACCCTTGAGTTCTCCAATTACCAGAAGTACCGGAGCGGCTCGCTGGCTCCCTACCTGCGCCTGCAGGCCGGTCCGACCATCTTCATGCCCAGCGACAAATTCCGCGGCAGCGCGACTACCGACGGAATGAGGGCCTGCATGGGCATAGGTTTTGGCGTAAGGAAAAAACAGGGCTTTGTGGCAGAGCTTATGTCTACCGCGGATTTCGCCCGCCTGAAGCAGGGCTCGGTGCAGCAGGAATACGAATACACCACGACCAGGCTTTCCGCAGGCTATTCTTTTTAAACCGCTGAGAACTACGGCACGCGGCGACCCCGGCTCAAACCGGGGCTGCCTTCATCTATGAACGCCATTGCCTTTTAAGTTTTGTTATAATTAACATTAATGAGAAGTTTTTCCAGGCCCCGTCTTAAACCCGCCGCATGGATACCGCTGGCGGCGGCGTTAATGGCGTTCACCGCCCAGGCGTATGCCACCAAGCTCGACCTGTCCTCCAACGTGGAGCTCCGGCTGGGGAATTATCAGAACCTTATCTACGGGAACGCCAGGAATTCCCAGCCCTTTTATTTCGAGAACGCCACGCTCGGTTTCGTGATAAAGAACATCCAGCTCGAAAAGACCGAGGGTTCCACCATGGACGTGGGGATAGTCCTGCAAAGCGCGGGGTCCGGCGCGTCCACCAACACCCTTACCTCGCCGCAATTCGCGGACGCCGCGGCCAGGCTGCCCAGCGACAACGGGACCCCGTACGTGCACTCAGCTTTCGTCAGGATCTATAAGTTCATCCGCCCCAACATAACCGCCACGTTCGGCCGGCAGGACTTCACGCTGGGCCAGGGGATAAGCCTCGCGAGCGACGACCTCGGGCTTGCCGGGGGCCGCTTAGAGATGGCGGACCTTCCGGGCCGGCTTAAAGCCGATCTATTCGTTTTCAGGCCTTTCTACATAAACCGCTTCTACAAGATCTACGGAGCCTCGGCCTACTACCCGGGCAACGAGGGCCTTTGGCAGGTCTACCACTTCTGGGAAAAGGACGACGGTCCTCCCGAGCAGGATATAACCTTCAACACGCTCTCCAAAACAAAGAAGTTCACCGGGGTGCGCTACTACCTGAGCCAGAGCCAGCTCACTTTCGACGGCGAGGCCGTCCTGCAGCGCGGCACCGCCAAAAAGACGGACGGAAGCACCGGCAGCTACAACGGCCACGCGTTCATGCTGAAAGGGTCCTGGACCCAGGATATAACCTTCTTCGGGCAGTCCAGGGTGCGCCTGGCCTACGGCAGGTCCAGCGGGAACTCCGGCTCCGACACCGGCACCGACAAAGCTTTTTTCCCCACTTTCGGCAGCAAATACACCGGCCTTGAACGTAAGGGCTACGGCGCCATAGCCGGCGCAAGCCTCTACGACATGATAAAGACCTCCTCCACGGCCAACGGCCTTCCTTACGGCGTTTCCGGGCTGAACATAATAGATATCGGCGCGGACCTGCCCTACAAGAAACTGGTAGTATCGGCCGATCTATACAAGTTCCGCGCCTCAAGGAACGCCAATGGCGGCTCTCTCCAGATAGCCAGCGAATATGACATTAAAGCCGCCTATCCCCTGGGCGAGAATATGCAGCTAAGCGCTGTCTACGCGGTCTTCACCCCGCTCGGGCTGTACCCGGACAGCAAACAGGTAAAGCTGATCTACGGTTCGGTTTCAGCCAAATTCTGACCTCCGGGCAGGAAAGAAACGCGGATAGAGCCCGAATTTATTACCGGCTTCGGCCGGTTTTTTATTACACTGAGAAAAAAAGGGGGGGGAATATCCTGGCGGCCAAAATCACCTGCCGCCCCCCTTCTACCCGGTTAAATTTGCATCACCTTAAGCGCTGGAAACCCCTCTTAGCGCCGCTCATGACAATACCACAAGATATCCGGGAACCCGGTTGAACTGCCCCGGGCCCGTCCGGGCATACGCCTATGAACCTTCTAATATCGACCGGCACCACCGCAACGACACCTCGGGCCTGCCTCCGGGGCAGACTGCCCGTATGGCGCATACCCGGCCGGCTGCGGCGATATTATCCACAGGTTATTAACAGCTGTTGACATATGCGTGACACATGCTTGCATATATTGACATATACACAATTATAGGGTAAAATAATGACATAAGACATGAGCGCAGCAGCCCCCATATCCCAAAAAATACGGACAAGCTCAGCGGCAAAGGCCAAATATGAACTACAAACTCCGGATAAAACACCCCTCAGGAGCGGAATTCGAAGCCGAAGGGCCGGCAGAATTCATCCTAAGCGAGAAAGACGGGTTCCTGAACCGCCTGCAAAGCCCTGAAGCGGGAGCCCGGACAGCCGAAAAAGAGGCAAAAAGCACAGCCCAGGACCCCGATTGGAACGCCATGACAGAGACGAAAAACGGGCTAACGGCGCTAAAGGATAAGCATCCAGGCATAGCCGCCGGAGACGCGGCCCTGCTGCTTTTAGCCGCGGAAAACCAGCTCAGAAGCAGCCGGGAGATAAGCGCCATAACGCTCTCAAAAGCGGTCAAAACCTCAGGTTATGCCCCGGAAAGACTGGACAGGGCATTAAGCAAAGGCCTGAAAGAAGGCCTGATAAAAGCCTCCGGGACCAAGAGGAACAGGATCTACAGGATAACGGACAAGGGCCTGGAATCAGCCTGGCTGATAGCCAGAAAACTGGACACAAAATAGCCAGCCCATGGGGATCACAGAGGAACCCAAAACCGCATAGCAGCCGGCAAACCCGGCCGGCCAAACAAACAAAGGGCCCCAAACCCTGATTTCCGGCCAAGCCGCCAAAACACCCGCAAATACGCGCAAAAGCGAAACCCGGCAGCATTGCACCGCCCCTGTGGATACAACTTACGATAAGATATATTATGTTAACTTATTATAATATCGGGGAAAGCGCGCCCAAGCAACAAACGCACTCTGTATATCTCAAATTATCCTTGTTTTACAATACTTTATTCTTAATATCCAACACCGTTTGTAGTATTTCATTAATAGCAGAAGAAACTCCCGCAGCGAGCACAATTCCCGCTGTTTTTAAAATTTCTTAAGTCTGGATTTTATTGAAATTTATAGAATTTAAAAAACCGTGAACCCGGAATTCAGCCAAAAATCTTGTCTTTGTAAAAGACCATGAAGGCAGCCCTTCAAGCCAGGATCCGTTAAGCTGGGAACTTGCCAACTTTTAGACAATTTCAAAATGCCCTGGACCAGGCAAACCCTCAAAGTGGAAGCAGAAAGCGCCCCCCCCCTAAAACAACCCTGAACTGCCAGAACACCATCAGATGTAGCCCTAAAACAGCCTATAATGCATGCAAAGATCAGGCAACTTTTCGGCAAATCAAGAATACCATTAGCCAGGAAAAGGACAAAAAGAGGACGCTGCGGGTAATTTTGAAGCCAGGAAGGAAATACCTTAAAGACGCCGAGGGGCGCAAAAAACAATAAAATGTCCCCCCAGGACGATGCGGAAGATCCCCATAGGGGGGAAAGCGAGCGTGAAAATACCTCAAAAAATAGAACCAGCCCGCGAGCATTCCCGCTGCTGGTGGGGGATAAGGCAGAATAAGTATAAATTAGAGTCCGGAGCGGACTTAATATAAGGGATTTAACGGATAAAGATATCCTGGTCCCGATGTACGGGCAGTTTTGAGCGCCCAGGGAAGCCTGTCCTGGCCTTTAGCGCCGGTAAGTCAGCGAGATAGCCGGGATTATAAGGAGATAACCGCCCAACAGCAGCGCCGGGGAAGCTATAGCCCAGCCGTTCTGCCCCCCCGGATCCGCTTTATGCAGCAAAAGGTAGCCCGAAACGATAAGGACACCTGACAACAACCAAAGCCAGCGGCTTTTCTCCGCTCTCCCCCCCGTTTCTCCTGGTGGCGGAACGACCATGGGCCCCTGCTGCGCCCTCTGCGGCGCGGCCGCGCGGTTTTTCCGTGCCGTTTTCTTTGACATTCGGTCTGCTCAGGCCGGGAGGCGTGTAGCTGTCCGGGCCGTCGGCTATTTGTTCACCTGGGTCTTCAGCCGCAGCATCAGGCGCTGGCGGGCAAAGTCCAGCATATTCTTGCTGGCCGGGTCCTGCTCGGCGGCGTAGACTTCATCTAAATACTGCAGACTGCGGGCGTCCCCTACCGCGGCCACAACATTAAGCGACTGGTTCTTAAGGCTCAGGTCGGTGGACTTAACAAATTCAAGGGCTGTCAGCAGCCCGTCGTTCTTTCCCATTTTCGCAAGAGAAAGAGCGGCTTCAACGCGAACCTGCGGCGCTTCCGCGGGAACGAGCAGTTTCACCAGCTCTCCGGACGAAGAAACGTCCCCTATGCTGCCCACGGCTTTTACGGCCTCGAGCCTTACGTACTGGTCGGGGTCTTTCATGGCCGCGGAAAGCGCGCCCGCCGCCTTTTTAGACTGCATCATGCCCAGCGCCGAAACCGCGCCGCGGCGCGTATTGGCGTCGCTGGCCGAGAGCATCCCGATAATTTCATCCTCCGCCGGAGCATATTTAATGACGGCCAGGGTATGAAGCGCGGCGTAACGCACGGCGGGAGTGTCATCCTT
>JAJZVJ010000061.1 GCA_021845705.1 bacterium | reverse complement strand
AAAAGCTGCCCGAAGCCCAGGAACTTGAGGATGCTGGCGTTCACCGAGGGGTGAAAGCGCAGGCCGCCCTTGTACGGGCCGATGGCGCTGTTGAACTCGAAGCGGAAGCCGCGGTTGATGTGGATGTCGCCGTTGTCGTCGGTCCACGGCACGCGGAAAGTGATGGAGCGTTCCGGTTCGACTAACCGGTCCAGGATCTTGGCCTTTATGTATTCCGGGTGCTTTTCAAGCACCGGGGTGAGGGTCTCGAGGACTTCTTTGACCGCCTGGTGGAATTCCTTCTCACCGGGGTTCTTGTTCACTACGTGGGCCAGGAGGCCGTTAATGTAATCATGCGCGGACTTCTTGCCTTTCTCCGCTACCGCTGAGGTTGTAGACATAAGTTCCTTTCCTTATCCTTTTTAAGTTTAATTTCTCCGGGCTGAACTAAAACAGAACTAAATCCTATAATCCATATTACAAACCTAAATATAGGTTGTCAACCCGGCGCTGAAAAGCGTAATCCGGAGTTTTGCGCGGCGGTAAATAAAGGGCTTGAGTATTGGCAAGAAGCCGCTTGATAATCCGCATGTTTTAACGTCCATCACGCGGTTTCAGGCATATTATCTCCCGTAACTTGGTACAATCTTTTCATGAATTCCGCCCTGGCCCTGGCCGCCGCGCTCCTTTTTTCCGTTTCCATTCCGGCCGGCAAGCTGCTGCTGGCCCATTTGAGGCCGCTGGAGCTTTCCGCCCTTTGCTACCTCGGCAGCGGCCTGGGCCTGCTGGCCTGGCGCCTGGCTCCAGGCGCGCGCGGGTCTGCCGCCGAGGCGCCGCTGGACCGGCGCGATCTCCCTTATACGGCGGGCTTCGTGCTCTCCGGCGGCGTGCTGGCCCCGCTGCTGCTGTTCAGCGGCCTCGGTCATACCTCCTCGTCTTCCGCATCCATTTTGCTTAACTTTGAACTCGTCTTTACCTCCCTCATAGCGGTGCTCGTCTTCAAGGAACAAGGCGGCGGGCGCTTCTGGGCCGCGGCCGGGCTTATTACCGCCGGGGCCATTGCGCTGAACTGGGAGGGGGGCGCGCCCGGCCCGGGCTGGGGGCCGGCGCTGGTGCTGGCGGCCGCTTTCATGTGGGGTGTGGATAATAACTTAACGGCCAGGGTTTCTATAAAGAACCCGGTTACGCTGGCGGCTATAAAAGGGCTGGCCGGAGGTACCATAAACGCTGCGCTGGCGGTGTACGCCTACGGCTCGCTGCCGCCGCTTAACTGGGCCGCAGCGGCGCTGCTGCTGGGCTTTGCCTGCTATGGCGTAAGCCTGGTGTTCTTTATCCTGTCCATGCGCGGCCTGGGCGCTTCGCGGGCCGGGGCCTACTTCGGCGCTTATCCGTTCCTGGGCGCCGCCCTGAGCGTGATCTTCCTGGGTGAGCCGCTTACGGGGCGCCTGTTATCGGCAAGCGCTCTCATGCTGGGCGCTTTTCTGCTACTGGCCCTGGAGCGGCACGGCCACGCGCATAGCCACGGGCCGCTGGACCACGACCACAGGCATGTCCATGATGACGGACACCACGGCCACGGGCATGACGCTCCTTTTCCGCACTCGCACCCGCACAGGCATGATCCCCTGGAACACGACCACGCCCACCTCCCGGACGCCCATCACAGGCACGGGCACGGGTGAAGCCGCCGCCGTTGGGCATATCCACAGGCCGGAGCGGGAGAAAACCGGCAAAAAACGTGAAGATACTTCCGTGGTTTCCCGCCTTGCGGCTTATCCCCTGCGGCCGTGCCGGGTAATGTGACTTAAGTTACAATAATATCCTATACTTTGTACGTAGGGCATGTGGACGCTATGAAAAAACTGGTTTTTATCTGCGCGGCCTTCCTCATCGCTTTGCCCCTTCGCGCCTCCGCCGGTGAATTCAAGGACAAGGGCGAAATTATCGCCGTTGATTTCCCCTCCGGCTGGAACGCCGGGCGTAGCGACGATCCCTCCGTCACCCTGAAGCTGGAAAGAGGCAAGGCTTTCTTCGAATTCTCAAAGCAGGATTCGGAGCTGGGCGATTATTACCTGAAGGCCCGCGTTAAAGAGCAGGTGGACTCGCTGCGCAGCAAGGGCAATACCCTCTCCGGGGAGATAAAGTCCGCCAGTCTCCACGGAGTTTCCAGCGCTTATTACACGTCTTACGATTCCATGGGCAGCGAAGCCTATATGTCGTTCTTCACCTATAACGGCGCTTCTTACGCCCTTTCCGGCCGCGGCGTGGATGAAGGAGAGTTCCGCGCCATTCTTTCCAGCGTGAGGAAGCCCGGCGAGAAAATAGAACAGCCCAAACCGAAGAAGGTCCGCGTGGTCCGCCGTAAACGGGTGAAAGAACCGGAAGAGGATTTTACCACGCAGGTCTTTAAGGACGGCTCCACCGATGTTTCCACCGCGGCCGTTACCGCGGAGGCTCCGGTGTCGACGGAGTCGGTCATGGGCGCCTTTGCGGAGTCCACCGAAACCGCGGCCGGGACTGAAGCCTCCACCCGGAGCGCCGCCGCCGTGGCCGGAGAAGCCGCGCACCAGTTCCTGTCCAACCTCGCCAAAAAACAGGAGGAGTCCGGCGTTACCCCCTATATACCGCGCAAGCCGCTGCCGCTGGTCTTATGGGCCGTGGTGATTGGCGTCTGGGTCGCCGGCTCCTTTGCCGCCCGCTCCATGGCCGCGGCATACGTCAATCCGAAGCTGCCTCCTCCCCCGGCGGACGTGCCGCCGGACTTCTTCTTCCCTTTCGTGATCTCGAAGCAATCCACGTTCAAGGACGTGACTTACAATGTGCTTACCAGGCAGAGGCAGCTGCTGCTGGCCGGTTTCCCTTACGCCCACGAGTTCTACGTTGCCGGCGCGGTTTACGGCTGCCTTTTCTTCCACGTGGCCTGGAGCCTGCTGGCTTTTACCGGCCGCGGCGATTCCGTGGTGAACGCTCTTTTGAAAATACCGTTCCTCGGCCCCTACGCCGCCTCTCTGCCTGAAATATTTTTTATACTTCCCTTTTTTGCGGGGGTCTTGATGTACCTTACCAAGCAGCCTTCCCTGCAGGTCTATGACGCGCAGTCCAACCCGGTCATGGCGGTATTCCCGGAGATAGTCTACGGGCTTATCAAGGACGGTTCGGGCAAAGAAGTGGGGCGCCTGGTAAAGAAAGGAAGTTTCCTGTACCGCTACTGGGAATTCGTCGATACCGACAACCTGGTGGTGTTCGCCATACGCGACGATTTCCCCAAGGGCTACATGCTGCGCAAGTTGTTCGGCAACCTGGGCGGGGCGCTGCGCTCGCACTACGGGATCTTCGCGCAGGACAGGCGGGCCGGCTTCGTGTTCCTGGACCCGTCCTCCTCCAACCGCTTCCAGATACACATGGACTACGCCTTCGCCAGGCTCGCCAACCCGGCTCAGATACTGGCCGCCGTGCTGTATATTATTTCCAGGGAAAAAGACCCTGTCTATCCCTCGCCGTTTTGATCAGGGAGCCGGAAGACCGGAGCAGCTGGGGACCGGCCGGGGGCCAGGCACATGGGCCGTTCTTGTTCCCCGGTTTTTCCGCCCTGATCCCCGGCGATATCTTTACCAGGATTTTAAGGAGCATTATATGAAAGTAGGCATTCTCACCGGGGGAGGGGACTGTCCCGGCCTTAACGCGGTGGTGCGCGGGGTGACCAAGTCCGCGCTGAAGCGCGGCTGGGAAGTTATAGGTTTCCGCGACGGCTACCGCGGGCTGGTGGAAAAAGATCTTGTCGCCCTGGGGGACGGCGACGTTTCAGGCATAATCATACGGGGGGGGACGATACTGGGGACTTCTAATACGGCTAACCCGTTCGCCTATACCCTCCCCCCGCTGGGTTCGGTCGAGAAGCCCAGGGACCTTTCAAAGCTGGCTTTCAAGAATTTCCGCGACCTCGGCCTGGGCGCGCTGGTGGCCATAGGCGGGGACGGCACGCTTACCATGGCGCAGCAGCTCTATAAAAGGGGTATGCCCGTGATAGGCGTGCCGAAAACAATAGACAACGACCTTTCCGCGACCGACGTCACGTTCGGCTTCGATTCGGCCCTGAACGTGGCGACCGAGGCCGTGGACCGCGTGCACACTACGGCCCAGTCCCACCACCGGGTGATGATCGTGGAGACCATGGGGCGCTACGCGGGCTGGATAGCGCTGCGCGCCGGCATAGCCGGCGGCGGCGACATAATACTTCTGCCCGAGATACCCTACCGCGCCAAGGATATTATTAAAGCCGTGCTGGACCGCAAGCGCCGCGGCAAGAAATTCTCCATAGTGGTGGTCGCGGAGGGGGCGCGCCCGGAGAAAGGCCGCATGACGGTCACCAAAGTCATTAAGGGCTCACCGGACCCGTTGCGCCTGGGCGGCGTCTCTTATAAAATCGCCGAGCTGCTCGATAACAGCAGCGTGGGCCTTGAGAGCCGCGTGGTGGTGCTGGGGCACGTGCAGCGCGGCGGGGAGCCTACACCGTTCGACCGCTGGCTGGCCACCGGCTTCGGCGTGAAGGCCGCGGAACTGCTTGCTCATAAAAAGTTCGGGCAGATGGTCTCGTTCAGGGATTTCGCGTTTACCGGGGTAAGCATAGCGGCGGCCGTGAGTAAGCTGCGGCGGGTGTCGCCGAAAGCGCAGGAAGTGCGGGCCGCGCTCGCGGTGGGGGTCAGTTTCGGGAATTCCCGCATTACGGGGTGAGGGCAGGTAACTTTTAAAGCTGTCCTGGCAGAGGGAATATGGCTATTGAAATACTATTCGGGATAAACACCGCTGAGGAGATACTTAAGGCCGGCCGCCGGAAGGTTATACGGCTGGCGATATCCCGCGGCGAAAAAAACCAGCGCGTCGCCGACCTGGCCGGCCTTGCCCGCCGTAACGGCGTGAGGGTGGATTTCTGCGACCAGCGTACTCTGGAAAAGCTCGCCGCGGGGGGGAACCACCAGGGCGTGATAATCGAGACCGAGCCGATGGGGAAACTGGACGTCGACGAAGCCGTGGGGCTTGAGAGGGACCTGAAAAAAACTATCTGGGCCGGGCTGGACGGGATAACGGACCCTATGAACCTGGGCGCCATAATAAGGTCAGCCGCCTGCCTGGGAGTGTCGACCGTGATACTTCCGGAGCGCCGCAGCGCCGGGCTTACCCCTACCGCGCACAAAGCCGCCTCGGGCGCGATGGAGCGGGTGAATATAGTGGAGGTGGTGAACCTCAACCAGACCATCCTCAAGCTGAAGGAAAAGGGGTTCTGGATCTACGGCATGGACATGGGCGGCCAGGCGCTCCCCAAGGTGGATTTTACGCTGCCCGCTTTCGTGATAATCGGCTCGGAAGGCGAAGGCCTGCACCAGAAGACCCGCGAGCATTGCGACGTGATAGTTTCCATCCCGCAGAAAGGCGGCGTGGAAAGCCTGAACGCCGGCAACGCCGCCGCCATAGTCTTCTACGAACTCTCCAAAAAACTCTAGTCAGCAACATATACGCAGTCTGACCAGCCAAGGGGACCGGAACGCAAAACACGCTCGGGCACACCGTGCCCTCGCTCGGTATTCGCCCGCCGCGCTTATGCAAGCGGCGGGCTCAACGACGGTTTTGCTACCCCGGTCCCCTTGTCCGGCCTCCCGCACAGGTAAAAAGACAACGCGGGCCCTTGCCCGCGCTGTCTCCCTCAAAGTTATGGAGCGGAAGGCAACCGTCGATAAGGTGTTCCGCTCCGAAAATATTATAACAGATTTTTTTTATTTGTCAAGGGGCAGGTATTGACATGTCAATACACATGTCAAGGGAACCGGGAGCCGGCGACCAGGGATCTAAGATCTAAGACCTGAATAGCCGCAATAGGCGGGGACGATTCACTTGGAAATGAAGAGGTAGAGTTCGCCGGGGGCCTTCATGGAGGAGGCTTCGGCCTCGGCGGTTTGCCCGCTTCCCCAGAACAGGTCCACGCGCCCCGGGCCGCGTATGGCGGAGCCGGTGTCGTGCGTGGAGATGAAGCGGTTGAAATCTTTGAAGACGAGCCCGCCGGCCTGCGCCACCGGCCTTTTGGATCTAAGAAGCCCGAAAAGCCCGAGCGGGACGTATTTGGGGTCTATGGCTACCGAACGCCCCGCCGTAAGCGCGCGCCCTATTGCCCCGTACGGGCGGCTGTCCTTAGCCCTGGGCTGGAAATAGATATAGCGCGGGTTCAGGTCCGCCAGGCGCTCCTCGCGGGGTCCCTGCGCCGACAGGTAGGCGATGAAATCCCTGAAGGACATGGCCGGGGTTTCGCCGCAGTCCATAAGCAGTTTCTGCACGCTGCGGTAAGGGTGGCCGTTAGCGCCGTCAAAGCCGGCGCGCATATAATCCCCGCCGGGAAAACGCAGGATGCCCGAGCCCTGTATCTGCAGCAGCATTATCTGGGAAGGGTGGTCGGACCAGACCATTTCCAGCCCCTGGCCGGAAAGCGCGCCGGCATGTATCTCGGCCGTGGAGTAATGGCGTACGAGAGTCCCCGAACTGTCATAGCGGCCGTAGTCGAAGTCCACGCCCATTCCGGGGGTAGTCTTTACAAGGTCCGCCGGTTTAAGGTGCACCGCGTATTTATGGGTCTCGTCAGGCTCCCTGGTAACCTTTATTTCAGCTTCGTAGTAGCCGGTTATGACGGTTTTCCCCGTGCCGTCTTCGGCGGCGGCGCGGTAGACCTTGAAGCGTTCCCTAAGCGTTTTAAGAAGTTCCCCGGCCGGCAGGCCGGAGGCGAATATGTCCAGCAAAGACCGGATCGTGGCGCGCAGCCGCGGGGCGTAATAAGAATCAGGGCCCAGCTGTATACTGGCGGAATCCGGCCGGGAGTTCCAGTAGTCCAGGTCCGTCTTTAAAACCTCTATGATGCCGCCGCGGTCCAGGTCGTCCGCGGGGAGCGGCAGGTTCGCGGCGCCGACTTCCGCTACTTCCCTCACCGCCGGGGGGTCGCTGTAGCCCGCGTCCGACCTGAGGGAGGTCAATTCGGGGCAAGTATCCAGCGTGTCCGCGGGCTGCGCCGGGGAGGGGATAACGGCGCCGCTGCGCTGCGCGGCGTACCAGGGCGCCTGGCAGAAAGCCGCCGAAGGCAGCATGAAAAACAAGAGAAATCGGAGCACCCTCATACGAGAATCCTACATAAAGAAGTTAGGGAAATCAATAAGGCGGAAGCTGAAGGGTAAGTATGTCGGGGGTGATCCGGAGGGCGGCAGGTTTGTTGCCCTGATAATCATCTAGAGGTCCCCTCCCGCAGGTTGTGTAAAATTACTTTATCCAGAAGTAGATTACATAAACCTGTAGGAGGGAACACTATATGAGATTATACGCCGCAATTGACCTGCATTCCAACAACAGCGTCCTGGTAGTCATTGATGCAAAGGATAAAGTTATCTACGAGCATCGCCACCCGAACGACCTGCAAACCATCCTGGCGCAGTTGAAACCGCACAAGAAAAACATCCAGGCTATAGCTGTTGAATCGACGTATAACTGGTACTGGCTGGTGGACGGCCTGATGGCGGCCGGCTACGACGTTAAGCTGGTGAACACGGTGGCCATCCAGACCTACGACGGGCTCAAGTACAGTTCCGATGAACACGACGCCCGGCATCTGGCGCACCTGCTGCGGCTGGGGATCCTGCCCACGGCCTACATCTACCCGAAAGAAGAGCGCGCCGTGCGCGACTTGCTGCGTAAGCGGGCACAGCTGGTGCGAAACCGCACCATGCATATTCTGAGTATCCAAAACCTGGTGAACCCTTTGCGGAAAGGGGGGCCCCGCCATAAATTCCCGAGGCGGGGGGAAACCACGCAAGGGTTTCCATCTTCCAGGGTTCGCGGGGCAACAAACCTGCCGCCAGTATCACGATAAACTATTCACTGTCCACGCTCATTTGTCCGGGGCGGTGAAGCCGCAGGAGGCGCAATAGGCGGGCATGGGGGTTTTCCCGGCTATGCTGTCCCTCAGCGCAAGAGCCGCGGGGCCGGCCAGTATCTCCGCCAAAGGCTTTTCATTTATATTTCCCAGCGCAAGCGCCCCGTCGAAATCGGCGCAGCAGGGCACCACCCGCCCGTCGCTTAAAATACCGAAATGGTGCCGCAGGCCCAGGCAGCCCTTTTTCTGTTTTCCGCCGGGGCCGCCGGGCCAGTCAAAAATACTTCCGAAGTTCAGGTATACGCCCTCGCGCAGCTTAAGCCCGTCGCGGGCCTGCGCAGGAACGCCATTCCCGGTCAAAGCGTCCAGAATAGCCTTCTTTGTTCCTTGAATAAAAGAGTCAGCCGGGCTTCCGCGCAGGCGGAAACTGACTATAAGTCCAGCGGGCTTCCGCAGCGCGAAAGCAGCAAGGCGGCTCAGGGTTTGCGAGCGGAGCGCTGGCGGCAGGCTTGCCAGCGCGTGAAGGGAAATAGATACCTGGGCCAGGCACTTTTCGTTGAAAATATCCGGTCCGAACTTGTCCAGGAGGACGCCATTTGTGACGAGATTCACTTTTAATCCCAGGCGGGAGCAGGCGCCCAGTATTTCGGGCAGCTGCGGGTGCATGAAAGGCTCGCCCAGCAGGTGCAGGAAGATAACGGAGGCCAGTTCCCCGGCCTGCGCGGCCGCCGCCTGGAACGCGCCGGGCGGCATAAAAGATTCAGGCCGGGCGGACGAAGCGCAGAAGCCGCAGGCCAGGTTGCAGCTGTTGGTTATTTCTATGAAAGCGCGCCTGAAAGGTTTTTTCATCCAGATACGATTATAGCAGGCCGGGCGCCTATAATTTAAGCGCTGAGACTATTTCAAGCAGGTCGGTTTCATTCAGCGGCCGGTCCGTTTGCCCCAGCCATTCGGCACGGACCTGCGGCCGCCAGGAATTTTCGGAGGTTATCCTGCCTATAAGCAGGCCGCGGCTGCGCAGTTCGTAAAAGCGGCGCAGGCCGCTCATGCCGGTGCCCCAGTCCGGGCGCTTATAGATAAAAACTATCTCACCGTCCTCGCGCGTGGCGCAGTAGCCCCCGCTCATCCAGCCCTTTAATTCCCAGTTCATAGATCCCCCTTTTAACTGTAAAGACGGCAAGGCCGCGCCTACTGCGCGGCGTAAGCGGCGCGGCGCGCCAGCTGCTCCTGCCTTTCCACGGCCGCCTGCCAGAGGCGCAGCGAGAAGTGAACGTACGCGTCTTCTCCCGCCCCCAGGGTGTAAACGCGCAGGCGGGCTTTGAACCTGCCGCCCAGAAAACCCGCGCGCGCGCTGATTATAGACTTCCGGTTTGTGTTGGTCATGCACATAGCATAGCAGACCACCCCGAGCAGGGCCTGTCGCCTTGGTTTTTGTGTTTTTAGAGATTTCCGATACGGCGCAGCGTAGCGGATGTCGAGTGGCCGGGATCCCGACCCGCTATTTCCCCGCTTACTTCATTATCTCTATCTGCCCGATGGAGGGCTGGGGGACCAGGGCTTTGGAGATAGCGCTTACGCCTTCGCCAACGTAGAGCGCGGCCACCAGCACTACGCTGGAGAGCACTATGCCCACGGCGAGGTTGCCTTTCTGCAGTTCGGTC
>JAJZVJ010000060.1 GCA_021845705.1 bacterium | reverse complement strand
CGCCACCAGCACGGTTTTTACCTCGTAGACAACCGCCGGCGCGGCCTTCTTCGCCTGTTTGGCGGCGAACGCGCCGCCGGGGCAAAGCAGGGCGAGGAGAAGCATGGTTATTTTTTTCATAAAGGTCGGCTCCAGGAAAATATATCGGTCGTAAATATCATTATACATCTTGGAAGCCGCCGATTTGTTAGAATAACCGCATGTCCTTAATGGTGATAACAGCGGGGGAAAAGCTCCCGGAATTCCCGGTGCTGGCGCGCATACTAGGGACCGCGTCAAAACTTGACCCCACTACCGCGGCCGCGGCCGCCCGCCACTGCTGGGGCGTCCTGGGCCGCGACCTGGACGAAGCCGCCGCCGGCGCCCTGGCGGGCCCCTGCGCGGACTTCGGCGTTAAAACCCTCGCGCTCCCCTTCCCTCCGCCCCCTCTGCCCGCGGCGGAAAGGATAAAAAGAGCGGTTTTCCAGGACGGCGCGGCCGTCTTCACCGGAACCGGCGGCCTGGCCGTTACGGCAACGCCCGGCGGCGTACTTGCGCTCGCCGCCGCCCCCATAAAGGAAGAAACCCTGCGCACCGTTAAGACCACGGAAGGGCCTTCCGCCAAGGAAAAAGCCGTCAGGATGGGTATAATGGCCGTGACCGGCCTCCCCATAGGCATGGGGAAAACCAAGGAAGTAACTAAAGAAGTGAGAAGCTCGGAGCTCTCTTTTTACCTGGATATCGTGCTCGAGGAAGGCCCGCGCAGGCTGCGCCTGAGCTCGGATAATTTCGATTTTTCCTGCCTGAAGGAAAAGAAAACCTATTCCAGCCAGGTGAACTTCCGCCTGCTGTGCGCCGAACTCGCGGCCTTCGCGCCGTCGGCCTTCAGGAACGCCGGCCTGCTGGCCATGCTTGAGGGAAAACCGCTGACGCCGCTGCCTTACGATTCGCTGGCGGACCTGGAGAAAGAAACGCTGCGCCTGGTATTGGCGAAGAGAGGCTAGCCGTGCAAAAATATTACAAAGCGGAAATGGACAGGCTGCTCAGTATAACCACGCGCCTGGCGTCTTTCTTCTTTATCCTCCCGCCGGCGGTGCTGGCAGTCATCTGGTACAAGACCAAATACGCCGCGCCGCTCTGCCGCCCGGCCCCGCCTTTCATAGACCAGTTCCTGGGCGCGGGGATAGTGCTGTTCGCGGTGCTCATGGCCATAACGGCGTACGTCACCAAAGCCATGGCCCCGAGGGGCTACTCCCTCAACGATATAGAGCTGGTTATAGACCGGGAAATGAAACCGATCACAATACCGCTGGCGGAAATACTGGAAGTGCGCCCGGTGGAGGACGGCCTGCTCCGGGGCAGCCTGCGCCTTATGGGGACCTCCGGATACTACGGCTATTACGGGCTTTTCTGGAAAAAAGGCGTGGGCAGGTACAGGGCGTACGCCACCCGCCTTAAAGGGCTGGTATACGTAAAAACGGAAAAAACGCTTTTTGTGCTGAGCCCGGAGAACCCGGAAGATTTCATCTCGACGCTCGGCGGGCTGCTGCGCCGCTAAAAAAAGTCCGCCCCGGGGGGCGGACTTCACCGTGCTTTCCGGAAAACCTCAGGCCAGCATTTTGTTTACGGCTTCCAGCAGGTGCTCGGTCTTGAACGGCTTCTCCATATAGCTCTGCGAAACGTCCAGTTTTTCTATCGCTTGGGTGGAGCCGGTAACAAGAAGGCTCTTGGCTCCCGTCTTCATGGAGCTGAATATCTTTATCAGCTCCGTCCCCATGCCGTCGGGGAACATAAGGTCCGTAAGCAGCAGGTCGTAGTCGTTCCCGCGCAGCAGCGCCGAGGCTTCAGCGAACGTTTCGGCGGTGGAGACGGTATAACCCGTGGAGGAAAAGATCCGCGCATAAAGGCTCAGCATCGCCCTATCGTCGTCAGCCGCCAGTATCTTTATCGGCATAGTCACCTTTTAAACCGGAAATATGCCCGTCCAAGTCCGCTTCCGCGCAGACCCTCACCCTGGATATAGTGTAACATTAGTTACATTCAAGAGTAAGTAACCCAGGGCCCAGATGCCGCAAGACATTGGACCTACCCGCGTTTGGGCCCTTTCTATAATTGATAGAATAAACCCGTGGAAACTCCCCCGGCGCCATGGAAAAAGATAGCCCCCGGAACGCTGCTCTTCCTGGTTTCGGCCCTGGCCTATCTCCCCGTTCTTTTCCTGCCCTTCGTTTTCGACGACGTGATGTCCCTGCAGAACAACCCGCTGCTGCGGGACCTTTCCAACGCGGCCTACCTTTTTCACCCGGCTTACACCTCCGTTTTCAGGAACGAGGGTTTCGAGCCTTTCACCTTCCTGACACTCATGCTGGCGGGCAAGTTCTTCGCCTGGCGCGCCTGGGGCTTCCACGCGCTCTCGCTGCTCGCGCACGCCGCGGCCGCATGGCTGGTTTACAGGCTGGCCCTGCTGCTGACCGGACCCGCGGAAAACGGCGCCGCCCGGGAACAGGACAAGCTCCCCGCGCTCCTGGCCGGCCTCTTCTTCGCCCTGCACCCGGCCCAGGCGGAAACCCTGGTGGCCGCGCTTTTTTCCGGCACCATCTTCTCCGCCCTGTTCTTCCTGGCCGCGCTTTACCGGTTCATCGACGGGGACGGCGGCGACTCCCCGCCGGACAAACTGCTGACGGGCCTTCTTTTCGGGATCTCGCTGCTTTTCAAGGAACGTACTTTTTCCGGGCTGCTGCTTTTCTGCCTGCTGCCTTTTTTACAACGGGGAGGCGGCTTCGCGAAGCTGCGCCGCAGGCTGCCGGAGCTGGGGCTGATGTTCCTGTTCTGGACCGCCGCGCTGCTGGCCAGGCTGACCGCCGGCCGCGGTTCCGGGCTTGGTTTTAAAGACCTGGACCCGGCCTACCTGGTCGCCAAACTGGCGGCTTACGCCAAGATATTGGTCCTTCCTTTCTGGATCTCCCCGGTTTACCAGAAAACCTCCGTCGTCCCCGGTCCGGCCGGGCTGGCGGCGCTGGCGCTAGCCGCCGGGGTCCTTTTCCTGGCTTTCAAATATCGCGGGGAGGGCCGCCGCGGTTACAGCCCGGCCTCTACGGGCGCGGCGGTTTTTATAATACTTCTGTTCCCTTTCCTCAACCTGCTTCCCGTAACGGACCTCTCGGAATACCTGAACTCGGTATTCGTCTCCACCAGGTATCTTTACCTGCCCATGGCCGGCGCGGCGCTTGTCTTCGCTTCTTTCGTTTCAAAGTCTTCCGAACTGCTCGCCCGGCATAAACACGGCGGCGTTATTTTAAAGACGGGCGGCGCGGCGGCGCTGGGGCTATTTCTGCTGCTGTCGGCGCAGCAGCAGCTTCTCTGGCGCAGCGACGAGGCGGTCTGGCGGCGCGCCGTCAGGCTGAACCCGGCCAGCGCCTGGGCGCATTATATGCTGGGGACGTTCTACCTGCAGACGGAGCAGCCGGACAAGGCCCTGCCGGACCTGGAAAAAGCGCTGTCCCTGAACCCGCCGCGCGGCGTGCTTTCCAATACCTGGGGCGCCATAGCCGCCGCGCGCCTTGAAAAAGGCCTGGCTAAAGAAGGGGAACAAGCCGCGCTGAAAGCGCTCGAGACCTGGGAGTTCAATTACGACGCCTGGAACACCTACGGCGCCGCGCTGGCCACGCTGGGAAAGAAGCGGGACGCGGCGAAAGCTTTTGAAAAAGCCGCCGAGGCCGGCATGACCGGCGCCGCGCCGCTGGTGAACCTGGGGAAGGTCTATCTTGAACTTAAAGACCCGGCCAAGGCCGCCGGCGCTTTTGAGCGGGCGCTCCGGAGGGAAAGAACGGCCCCGATCCTGGACCTGCTGTGCGGCGCTTACGCGGCCTCGGGGAAACTGAGGGAAGCCTCGGCGGCCTGCCTGTCTTCTATCGAGCTTGGGCCCGGACGCCCCGAAGCGCTGCTCCGGCTGGCCCGCATATACCTGGCGCTCGGGATGAAGGAGCCGGCGAAGTTGTGCCTGGCCGAAGCGGAAAGGCTGTCTCCCGCGGACCGGGAGATCCTGTCTTTATCCAAAAACCTGAAATAAATAGCGCGGCCGCCCTGTCCTAAAGCCTGCCGGGAAACTTTTTGTATAATTCTGTTACTATGAAAAAACCGTATCTGCTGGCCTTGACAGCTTTTTTTCTCAGTTCCTGCGCCGCTAACGTAATAGTGCGCCAGGCGCCGGACGCCGCCAAACCTATGAGGATAGCCGTCCTGCCCTTTAGATCCGCCGCCGGTTTTCCCGAGTCGGGGGCGCTCGCCTACGAAGCTTTCTCCACCTACCTGCTGGACCTCAAAGGCTACAATGTAATAGACCGCGGGGCGCTTGACCAGTTGATAAAGGAACAGAAACTTACGCAGACAGGTGTTATAGACCAGGACAAGGCCGTTGAAATAGGCAAACTTCTGGGGGCGGAAGGCGTGGTGCTTGGGGCGGTGACGGAGTATATCCAGCGCAACAACCTGATGTTCCCGCCCGCCAAGGTGTCCATAACGGCGCGCCTGATAAACACAAAGACCGGGGAAGTTGAATGGACCGCCAGCCAGACCCGCGGCGGGCTTAACCGCTGGTTCACCTGGATAGTCTGGCCGGTGGGCATTGTGGCCACCGTCATTTCACCCTCGGCCGAGGACCAGGTGCAGAGGGTCAGCCGTTCCATCTCTAGCACGCTAAAAAAAGAACTAGCGGCGCAGCGGGCCCGTTAAGGCCGGCGCGGGCCGCTCAGCGCTGATGCAGGCAGAGTTCCACGCCTGAAACGTCCTTTCTGTCCCCGGCCGGGCCGGCGCTGCAGAGATCGAATCCTTTACCGCCGGCCGCGGGTTCGTAGACAAGTTCCCCGCCGGAATAGACGTCCATCCCCTCTTCTTTCAGCTTCAGTTCCGGAAGTTTCCCCGGATATTTTCCGTGGGCCCGCCGCCAGCCGCGCAGCCGCGCGCAGGCCAGCGCCAGCCGCGCCCTTACCTGGATATCCAGCTCCTTAGCGAACAACCTGCCGAAAGACGGGGCCTCCGCCCTGGCCATGAAATAAGGCCATGCCGGCAGGCCGCTTATCCTGGCTTCCGCCTGCGCGCTCCGCGCGGAAACCTGCGCCCACGCGCCGGGCCGGAGTATCGTCTCGAAATAACCCGCGGTAACCAGGAAATTCAGGTCATACAGCCCGGTGCCGCGAAGGAGGCTGAACAGGCCGTAATCCAGCAAAGCCTTGAACTCTCCGCCCCCGGCGGACCCCGGCATGGCGGACAACCCGCCGATTTTCCTGAACTGCCGGAAATCCATTCTTCTCAGGAAATCGAAGATATCGTATTGATAGGCCAGCTCGGCTCTCAGCCCTTCCGAAGCCAGCGCGCCCGAAGAGGCCCCCCGCAGGCTTAGAGCGACATCCCCGGGGATAACGGCGGCGGCATTGTTCAAAAGTATACCGGCCGAGGCGTCCACCGCCTGGCCGCGCAAGGCAAGGGTGACCAGTTTCCCTAAAAGGGAATTTTCACCGGCGAACACTTCCGCCAGCGAGAACTGCAGGCGCACCAACCCCCAGGCTTTTTCCGCGTCCCCCCCGAGCGCCAGCGAAACGGCGCGCAATTTAGCTATCTCGGAGATCTTTATAACGCTTGGAATGTTATCCAGCCGGCGCGCCGTATCGCCCAGGGGCTCCCGCGCGGCCTGGGCATAATCCACTTTGGCGTATCCCGCGTATTTTTTCTTCAGTAAAGGCGCGAGTTCTTTTTCCAGATAAGGTCCGAAAAGCGCCGAGTAGGCGGCTTCCTTCTTCGCCGTTTCCCGGTTCCAGGCCTCTATGCCCCCGTAGACGTGGAGCGCGGCCTGGGCAGCGGCATTCTTGTTGAACACGGGAGCAAAACCTGTCGCTATGGACCTTGCGAGCGCAGGGGAAAGATATTCTCCGCCCGCGGCTTTATCCTGAAATCCGGAGAGGCTTACCTGGAAACCTCGCTTCTGAAGCCCGAGCCTGGCCGCGTCCGTTTCCCGGCGCCAATGCGCGGAAACAGCGGAGACAGCGGCGTAGCAGACGGCTAAAAGCGCGAGCAGGGCCGCCAAAACCTTCACCGCCCCTTTTTTAGCGTCGCCCTCTTTACGGACCGGCAGCCAGGCCCTGAAAAGCATGGTCAGGACAATAGAGATAATAAAACAGCCCGACAAGTTCAGCTTGCCGCTGAAGGGCGGCAGCAAGGTTCCCAGGCTGAGCGGGATAATAAGGAACAAGAGCCAGGCCGTAAAGATGACCGACGCGCGAAGCGCGAGCAGACCTTTACTACGGGCAGTTGGTTTCTGTACCGGGTCGTTCATTTTTCCTCCGTTACCGCCTGTCCTGCCAGCGCGGAAAAACAGCCGCGCCGCCGCGGGCCAGCAGGCAGATATGCGTTGCCGCGGGGCTGTTCCTGCTTTCGTAAAGCCCCCGGGCCAGCGCGGCCAGGCGTTTATCCGGCGCGAATCCGGTGAATGCCGGGGGGCCGGAAACAAGGACCAGGCCGGCCCGCGCCAGCCCGCTTTTCCTGCCCGAAACTTTAGCCTGCCTTATCTTTTTATCATATTTCCGGCCCAGAAAATCTATGGTGAGGTCCTGCGCCTCTTTCCTGGCCGAACAGACCTCGAAAGCGTAGGCGAGGCCGCCCCTGGCACCGGAAATATCGGCCGTCCTGCCGCGGCCCCGGCTTATAAAATTCAATTCCGAAAAACCCTCGGAACGCAGAAAAACCACGGCCAGCATCTCCGCCAGAGCGGCCTCAAGCCTGTCCGGGGCCAGGTTGTTCTCCCCGAAACCGCTCAGGAACAGCGCCTTGCCGCCGGCGCAGCCAAGGGCCAGGCCGGCTTCGGCCAGAAGGCCGCCGACCCCGGTTATAAATCCCGCCGGGTCTTCCTTGATGGCCTCCCTTAAAGAGAACGGGAGTTTGGCCGAGAGAACTCCGCCGAGGTACCCTTTAAGCGCGGCCGGCAGCGCCGACCCGTTTATTGCGCTTATGACACCGGAATTGTTCATGTCCGTTTAAAACAGGCTCTGGAGGAGTTTAACGTTGAGATAGCTTACGGCCAGCCCTATTGAAAACAGGAGAAAAAGGGTCCATGGCCCGTTAGCATGACGGCCCATTACCTTTTTAGAGGAAGTAAGATAGATCTGCAGAAAGATGGTGAACGGCAGCTGCACGCTCAGCGCCATTTGGGAGAATATAAGGCCCTTGAACGGGTCGGTGATAAAAAAGATCAGCAGCAGCGCCGGCAGCACCGAAAGATAGACTCCCAGCTTGCTGTGGCTGTCCTTCAGGTTGAGGGGCTCCCCGTAAATTCCGGCGAAGATGGAGCCGCCGGCCATGGCCGAGGTGACGCTGGAGGAAATACCGGCAAAAAGGAGCGCCAGCGCGAATACCAGGCCGGAGGATCCTCCCAGGAGCGGGACCAGCATCTCTTTGGCCTGGCCCAGCTCGCTCACCCGCGCCCCGGTGGAGAAAAAGGTGGCGGCGGCCATTATGATCATTGCGCTGTTTATGGCCCAGCCCACCAGCATGGAGAACAGCGTATCCGCGAACTCGTATTTAAGCTGCTTTTTTATTACTTTCTCGTCCTCCAGGTTCCACTGGCGGCTCTGGATTATCTCGGAATGCAGGAACAAATTATGCGGCATCACCACGGCGCCCAGCACGCTCATCACTACCAGCATGGACCCCGCCGGTATTGCCGGCGTCACCAGCCCGGCGGCGGCCTGCCCCCAGTCCACCTGCGCCAGTTTAAGTTCGTAAATAAAAGAGAGCCCGATAAGCGAGACGAAGCCGATTATCCATTTCTCAAGCCGGCGGTAACTGTTGGAAAGGAGGAAGTACAGTATCACCCCGGTCACCAGCACGGAGCCGAGCTTGACCGGTATCCTGAAAAGCATCTGCAGCGCTATGGCCCCGCCGAGTATCTCGGCGAGAGAAGTCGAAACGGAGGCGCCCATGGCCGACCAGAGCAGCGGCCCGGAAAGACGCGGCGGAAGATATTTGCGCGCGGCCTCGCTCAGGCACAGGCCGGTGGCTATGCCGAGGTGCGCCACGTTATGCTGCAGCACTATCAGCATAAGCGTGGAAAGCGTCACCATCCACAGCAGCGTATAGCCGTAAGAGGAGCCGGCGGCCAGGTTGGAGGCCCAGTTGCCGGGGTCTATGAACCCGACGGTGACTATAAGCCCCGGGCCGATATATTTAAGTATCTCCAGCCCGCCGAAAACGCGCTTATGCCGCCTGTTCTTAAGGTCCTTCAGGAAATTCAGCATCAGGGTTAGATTTTAGCACTTTAGCTCCGGCGCGGACACAGGCGCCGGGCGGAGCCGGCGGCTGAATCCGGCGGAACCAATTTGGTAAAATATTCCCCGGTAATTTCTACTAGCAGCCGCCGGGCGGGACCGGCATGGAGACAACCGGTCGTGAGCAGTTTAGAACGTCCTGCGGACGAAAAGGCCAACTTTTTAACGCACGGTTTCGGGCTTTTTATGAGCCTGGCCGCGGCGTTTTTTTTAATGCGCCTTATCTTCCACGCCAAGCCGAACCCGCGCGTGGCACTGGCCTGCGGCATTTATTCGCTTTCCCTGGTCGCGGTATATTCAGCCTCCACGCTTTCCCACGCTTTTCACGACGCGCACCGCAGGAAGTTCTTCAGGACCATGGACCAGGCCTGCATCTTCTTCATGATAGCGGGTTCTTTCACGCCTTTCGCGGTGGTGTTCTTAAATCACGGCCGCTGGTGGATGCTGCTCGCGGCCATGTGGGCGCTCGCTTTCGCGGGCGCCGCTTTCGTTCTGCACCGGCGCGAGATGTCCCGCAGGGATAAGTTCGCCTACGGCGCGCTGGGGCTGATGGCGCTGCTTTCCGTAAGGGAGCTTTACCGGGCCGCCCCCCCGAACGTTACGGTCCTGCTGCTGGCGGGCTGCCTGCTCTACCTGTTAGGGAGCGTCTTCCTGGGGCTGGGGAAAAACACCAAATATTGCCACGCCGTGTGGCATCTCTTCGTGCTGGCGGGCAGCGCCTGCCATTACGCGGGCATAGTGGCCTACGTAGCGGCTTCCTGATATCCGATTATTTAAAGATAAGTCCGCTGCCGCCGGGACAGGAGCCCCGGGCGGATGACTACTTCCCGGCCGTCTCCCCATAGAGCCGCAGGACAGGCTTTTTCCCGCGGTATTTCCCGTAAGCTTTTACCCAGGAAGGGCTCATCGGGGCCACATACGCCACGCCCCTGAGCGCCGGGCCGGAATATGTCTCACGGAACAGCCCCCTGGCGCGGCAGCCGTCCAGCGACCCCAGGTGTTTATCCAGCGACGGCGAGTGCCCGCAATAGCGGCAAAGTATTTTAAGCTGTCCAGCGGTATTCTCCGGGGTCAGGTCTTCCAGGCGCTTTATCCCCACGTCGAAGCCGAACACCCTGTCTATGCTCGCGCCGGCGCCGCAGGGGTAATAGCCGTAGCGGGTCAGGCCGTAGCCGCAGTTCTGCGGGATGCGGCAGGGAACGGCGTTCCTGACCCCGAAATCCGCCGGGGCCAGGTTATAAAAGCGGAATCGCTGCACGGGGGAGGTCTTACGGGTGTCGTTCACCAGCACCCAGGCGGGTAATTTCTTCAGCGCGGCGCGGACCCGGCTGCCGTAGCCGTTGGAAACCACCTGCAGTTTACCGGTATCGAATTTGAACCGCCTGAA
>JAJZVJ010000059.1 GCA_021845705.1 bacterium | reverse complement strand
TAATCTGGTCAGGCTGGGTCTTGATACTTCAAAAGCATGGGAATACGCCAATAGCCGCAAGGGCGGTTGGAGTATCGCCGGCAGTGTCGTCCTTAATCGAACCTTGTCTAATGAATGTTTGGGAAAACTGGGATTTCCGAGTTTAAGCAGGCGGCTTTCCTCGGCCTGTTAGTTCTGATGAACCGCCGTATACCGAACGGTACGTACGGTGGTGTGGTGAGGACGGCGGGTGAACTAATCACCCGCCTCCTACCCGATTCATTGTCTTATCAGGCGGATACTTTCATTCCTTCCAGCATTTTGCGGTACCGGGCCAGGGGTTCGGCCAGCCCTTTAATGGCGGTCTCCCAGAAGGCGGGGTCACCTATGTCCGCTCCGAGGCTCTTCTTCGCCACGCCTTCCGCCGTATCCGAGCCGGTCAGCCGCAGGAAGGCCTCGTATTTGGGCAGGAAAGCCGGCCCCTCCTCCTTGAACTTGCGGAACAGCGTCGCCGCCATAAGGAACCCGAACGTATACGGGAAGTTGTAGAAGGAAACTCCGGCCATGTAAAAATGCAGCTTGGAAGCCCAGAACAAAGGGTCCTCTCCGCCCGGCTCCAGAGCGTCGCCGAAGATGCGCTTCTGCGCCGCCGTCATCAGTTCCTTAAGTCTCGCCACGGAAACTTCGCCTTTCTGCCGCTCTTCGTAGAAGGCTTTTTCGAATTCGAAACGCACGGTAATATCAAGTATGGTCACGGCCGCGCCGGAAAGATATTCGTCCAGCATTATAAGTTTCTGGGCCCCGCTCACTTCGGGGTCGGCCTGGATGCCCTCGGCCAGCAGGTGCTCGCCGAAGATGGAGGCGGTCTCGGCCAGGGTCATCGGGTATTCCGTGGCCCAGGGGCGCATTTCCTTCAGCAGGTGGCTGTGCCAGGCATGGCCCATTTCGTGCGCCAGGGTGTTAACGTCCCCGAGCGCGCCGTTGAAGGTCATATACACCCTTCCCTGTCCGATCAGGTGCGACCCGGTGCAGAACGCGCCGGGGCGTTTGCCGCCGCGGGCTTCGCTTTCCAGCCAGCGGCTGCCGAGGAAATCCTTATAGTATTTCCCGAGCGCCGGGTAGACGCGCCCGAAGGCGTCTTCCACTTTGGCCGAGCCCTCCTCCCAGGAGTAAAGCCTGGTGTCCTTCAGCGGCAGCGGGGCTTCCCGCTCGAAGAAAGCTATGCCTTTCTTCCCCATGGCCGCGGCTTTCACGCGCAGTATTTCGCGCACCGGTTCCAGGTTCCTGTTCACGGCTGTATACATAGCGTCCAGGGTGCGGCGTTTTATCCCCGCGCCGAAGAGCGCCTGGTCGAGGAAATGCTTTACTCCCCGCCTGCGGTACAGCGTGCCGCGGGTCCCGGCCAGCGCGTTCAGCGCGGCGGCGCAGGTGTCCTCTACCCCGGCCCAGGCCTTGTTGCCGCCCTCGAAGGCGGCGCGGCCCGTTTTGCGGTCGGCGTCGGACATAAGGGCGCGCCAGCGCGAGATGGGCAGGCGCTCCTTTTTTCCGTCCGGCCAGGTCATGTCGAATTCGAGCTTCCCGGAAACTTTATTGTAAAGGCGCTCCCAGGACTGGAAACCGTCCACGCCCAGGTCGGCCGCCAGTTTCTCCTCCGCGGGGGTCATGGTGCGCTTCGCGGCTTCCCGCACGCGCCGGAGCGAATGTTCGGCGCCCCTGAGCTTTTCGCGCTTCAGGAAAGCGGCGAATACTTTATCCGGCACGTCCTTGAAGGCCCGGAGCAGGTCCACTCCGAATTTGGAATATTCAGCGGCGAGGGCGGACAGGTTGGCGTCTTCCGCCGAATATTCGTCCTTGTCCGCGTGCGCGGCCTCCAGGCAGCCGACATAGGAGAAGATATGCCCGAGCCGGGTTTCCGCGTTCTCCGCGGCCAGCAGCAGCTTCTCCCAGTCTCCCGCGGTTTTCACGGAAAGCGGCGCGAGCCCGGCGGCTTTCTTCTGCAGAGCCGAAATGTCCGCGGCCAGCTTCTTCTTGAATTTGAGCATCTCCGGCCCGTTGAAAGAAGGGAAATACGCTTTAAGGTCCCACTTAACGCCCTGTGTTCCGGTTTTCATAAGAACTCCTTGTTGGAAGATATGCTTTTATTCTACAAAAGGAAAAGGCGGTATTTGAAATGATAAGATGTTTTTATGGATTGGTACATTGAGCTTGTTAAAGCGCATCCGATAACCACGGCCATGGCGCAGTTCGCCCTGCTGGGGACTTTAGGCGAGATGGCTTCCAAGTGGCTGGGCGCGCGCCGCTTCTTCTCCCCCTTCGGGACGCGCGGCACCGTGCTGCGCATGCTGGGCTGGGCCTTTCTCGCCGTGTGCATCAAATACGCCTTTACCGGCTTCGTCGCCTTTATAGACGGGCTTGTAGCCCACGGCCTCCTGCCCGAGACCGGGGCGCTGGGCAGGGCCTTCGCGGTTTCGCTTGCCATGAACCTGCAGTTCGGGCCTTTCCTGGTGATAGCCCACCGCCTGATAGACAACGCCATAGACGGCCGCCCTAACTGGGCCAACCTGGACAAGGGGCTGCTTTCGCTGCTCTGGTTCTGGGTGCCGGCGCATACGGTCACTTTCCTTATGCCCCTTGAGCTGCGCATAGGCCTGGCCGCCGTGTGGTCCCTGGCCCTGGGCCTCATTTTGGGCTGGTATAACAGTAAACCTTCAGGAGGAGAACATGCCGGGATATAAACATCCGTGCAGATATTGCGGCGAACTGACCCCCGCCGACGCCAACGCCTGCCCCGCCTGCGGCAAAGTCAACCCTTACGGGGACCTTAAATGTCCCAAATGCCGCGCCTCCATAAAAGAGGGCTGGAAGGCCTGCGCCGGCTGCGGCCTGAAGCTCGAGGTTTCCTGCCCGGCTTGCGGCAAGAACGTGTTTTTCGGGGATTACTGCCCCTGCGGAGCGCGCCTTACGGTAACCTGCGGCGCGTGCGGCCAGGAGCAGCCGCCCCTGGCCCTTAACTGCTCTAAATGCGGCAGCTTACTTAAAGGAGAAAAATAATGTCCGACCAGCTTATAGCTTTTACCAGCAACTACGCCGACAACAGCACGGAGGCGGGCTTCCAGTTCACGTTTTTCTGCGACACCTGCCGCGAAGGCTACAAGTCCAGGTTCACTGAATCCACGACCTATAAGAAAAAGAATTTTTTTAAAGGCCTTGGCGACGTGATAGGCGTAGTGGCCCAGCTGACCGGGCAATCCAACCTCGGCTCAAGCCTTACGCGCGGGACTAACGCTATCAGCCAGAAGTTCAACGGCATGTCGCCGGAGTGGCATAAGGAGCACGAAGTCGCGTTCGAAGCCGCCCAGAACGAGGCCAGGGGCCACTTCAAGCGCTGTCCTAAATGCAATAAATGGCATTGCGAGACCTGCTGGAACGAGCAGGCCGGCCTCTGCGTGGCGGACGCCCCGCGCGAGAACGTGGAAGTGGCCGCCGCACGCGCCCAGAAGATGGTAAAGGATATCGGCGCGGCGGCCGACGCGACCCCGGTTTTTACCGGGAAAGCGGACGCCAGGCAGACCATCTGCCCGAAGTGTTCAAAGCCCTGCGGAGAAGGCAAGTTCTGCGACAACTGCGGCGCCCCCCTCCAGCTGCCCGCCTGCGCCAAGTGCGGCGCCCTGAACCAGCCCGGCGCTAATTTCTGCTCCGGGTGCGGCGGAAGAATGTAAGGTTCTGCGCCAAACGGGCAGGAGGCGGGTGAACTAATCACCCGCCTCCTGCCCGATTGGATCAAACCCGATGCCCGACATTAACGACCTGCTGGCCACCATACAAGGTCTTTCCGACAGGGAAGCCGCCGCCCGCCTTAAAGAAGAAGGGTGGAACGAACTCCCCTCCCAGAAAAAGCGTACTATCCTCGACATCGTCATCAACGTTTTAAAGGAGCCCATGCTGCTGCTCCTCCTCGCCTGCGGAGCTGTTTACCTTGTACTCGGGGAGGCGAAAGACGCGCTGATGCTGATGAGCTTCGTGCTTGTGGTAATAGGCATCACCTTCTACCAGGAGCGCAAGACGGACAACGCGCTGAACGCGCTGCGCACTTTGGCCAGCCCGCGCGCGCTGGTGCTGCGGGGCGGCAGGCAGTTGCGCATCCCCGGGCGCGAAGTGGCCCGGGAGGACGTCCTCTACCTGCAGGAGGGCGACAGGGTACCCGCCGACGGGCTGGTGCTGGCCGCCGTAAACTTTTCCGTGGATGAATCGCTGCTTACAGGTGAGTCGGCCGCCGTGCGCAAGTCCTCCTGGGACGGCCAGGCCGGGCTGGCCCGGCCTGGCGGCGACGATCTGCCGTTCGTTTATTCCGGGACCCTGGTAGTCCAGGGCCGGGCGCTGGTAAAAGCTGCCGCCACCGGTATACGCTCCGAAATGGGCAGGATAGGCAAGGCGCTGGAGAGCATAATCCGGGAAGAAACCCCGCTTAACAGGGAGACCGGCCGCATAGTAAAAACTTTCGCCCTTGCCGGGGCCGTCCTCTGCGCGGTGGTCATAATCGTGTACGGCCTTACCCGGGGCAGCTGGCTTAACGGTTTCCTGGCGGGCCTTTCGCTCAGCATGGCGATGCTTCCCGAGGAATTCCCGGTAGTCCTGGTTATCTTCCTTACTATCGGGGCCTGGCGGATCTCGAAGAAAAAAGTCCTTACACGGCGGATGCAGGCGATAGAGACCATGGGCGCGACTACGGTCCTCTGTACCGACAAGACCGGCACCCTGACCCTCAATACGATGCGCCTTTCCGGGCTCTGGGCGGGAGGAAAATTCCACAAGCTGGAAGAAGACGGCGACTCCATCCCTGAGGAATTTCACGCCCTGACGGAATACTCGATACTGGCCAGCCAGGAGGACCCTTTCGACCCGATCGAGAAGGAGTTGAAGCGGGTGGGGGCCTGCTGCCTGGCCGGTACGGAACACCTGCACGGCAGCTGGAAGATAGTCAGGGAATACCCTCTTTCAAAGCAGCTGCTTTCTCTTTCCCATGTCTGGGAAGCGCCGGACCACAAGCAGTATATAATAGCGGCCAAAGGGGCCCCGGAGGCTATTGTAGACCTTTGCCATCTGCCCCCGGGCAGGGCGCTTGAGATAATGAACGCCGTGCTGGAGCTTTCGGACAGGGGTCTGCGGGTGCTCGGGGTCGCGAGGGCCAGGTTCGAGAACCATAAACTGCCCGAGGAACAGCATGATTTTCAGTTCGAATTCGTCGGGCTGGCAGGGTTCCTGGACCCTGTCCGGCCGCAGGTCCCCCGCTCCGTGCGCGAGGCGCAGGATGCGGGCATACGGGTGGTCATGATAACCGGCGACTATCCCGGGACCGCGTCCTTCATAGCCCGGCAGATAGGTCTCCGTAACCCGGG
Source organism: bacterium (assembly GCA_021845705.1). Lineage (GTDB taxonomy): Bacteria > Elusimicrobiota > Elusimicrobia > Elusimicrobiales > UBA9959 > UBA9959. The sequence continues at coordinate 4,362 of JAJZVJ010000059.1, read as the reverse complement.
CAAGCCTATTACCGGCCCGGAGCTTGAGGCGATGCCGGCAGAGGTGCTCAAAGAACGGATAAAGGAAACCTGCGTTTTCGCGCGCGTTGTTCCGGAGCAGAAATTGGCAATTGTGAACGCCCTGAAGGCCAACGGGGAAATAGTGGCCATGACGGGCGACGGGGTTAACGACGCGCCCGCCCTGAAAGCGGCGCATATCGGCATCGCGATGGGAGAGCGGGGGACCGATGTGGCCCGCGAAGCTTCGGCCATGGTGCTTATGGACGACGATTTCTCAAGCATAGTGCACGCTATCCGCCTCGGGCGCCGTATCTTCGATAATCTCAGGAAGGCTATAGCCTATATTCTTTCCGTGCATGTGCCGATAGCCGGCATGTCCCTGCTGCCGGTGCTGTTCGGGCTGCCTGTAGTGCTGCTGCCCGCGCATATAGCTTTTCTGGAACTCATTATAGACCCCGCCTGCTCCGTAGTGTTCGAAGCCGGCAGGGAGGAGCCGGACATAATGCGCCGTCCCCCCCGGAGGATAGGCGCGCCTCTGTTCTCGGGAAAAATGCTTTTCCTGAGCCTGCTTCAGGGGACCAGCGTATTGGCCGTGGTCTTCGGGGTATTTATGTTCGCGCTTAAACTGGGCAAGGACAGCGACGAGGCAAGGGCGCTTTCCTTCTGCGTCCTGCTTTTCGCCAACCTGATGCTGATCCTCACTAACCTCTCCTGGAAGAAAAATTTCATCGCTATAATGCGCAACTCCCACCCGACGTTCTGGTGGGTGTGCTCGGGGGCGCTGGGCGTGATGGGGGCCGCTCTCTACGTACCGTTCTTCAGGGAGCTTTTCCACTTCGGCTTCCTGCACGCGCACGACCTGCTGTTCGCGCTGGGCGCGGGGGCGGTGAGCCTTACCTGGTTCGAGCTGCTTAAGGCCTTCAGGCCGGCGGACTATTGAAAACAGGAACGAGGTTCTATTGCGGCATACAGGGGAAATATATCCTGAAAGTAGTCCCCTTGCCGGGCTCGCTAAGCACCTCTATCCCCCCCGCCGCTTTGCTGACTATGTTATAGACGGTGGAAAGACCCAGCCCCGTGCCCTTCCCTTCCTCTTTCGTAGTAAAGAAAGGCTCGAAAACGTGCGGCAGTGTTTCCGCCGCGATGCCGCAGCCGGTGTCGGACACCGAAAGCGCGGCATACCTGCCCGGACCGGGCGGGAGCGGGAAGCCGGCCGATCTTTTATCGATCCCGGCGGCGGAAGTCGTTATCGTGATCCTGCCGCCTTCCGGCATGGCGTCCCTGGCGTTAACGACCAGGTTCATGATGACCTGGGAGATCTGCCCCGGGTCGGCTTTTATGCTGCAGATGGCGGGGGTCAGGGCGGTTTCAAGCCGCATATTCACGCCGATAAGGCGCGTAAGCATCCTGCAGGTCTTATCGACAACTTCGTTTATATTCAAAATCTTATACTGAGCCGGCTCATGGCGGCTTATGGCGGTCAGCTGGCGGGTCAGCATTGCGCCGGCTTCGGTCTCGAGGATTATTTCGGACAGGTCGTCCTTGAAGGGCGCGCCCTCCCCCGCGCTTTTCAGCAGGAATTCGGCGTGGCCGCTTATAGCGCCCAGTATATTGTTGAAATCGTGGGCTATACCTCCGGCCAGGCGTCCCACCACCTCCATCTTCTGGGCCTGCATCAGTTCCTGCCGCATATGCTCCCCGGCCTTTTCCGCCTCCAGGCGCTGGGCGTTTTCCCGCACCAGCTGCAGGTTGGCCGCGGTAAGTTCGGCGGTGCGCTCCGCAACTCTTTTTTCAAGTCCCTCGTTAAGACTGCGGATCTCTTCCTGCCGCTGGCGGCGGTTGCTTATGTCGCGGCAGAGCGTGAGTATTTGCGGGACCCCGCCGCGGGAGACGACCGTGGCGTTTATCTCGACAGGCGTGGTTTTCCCGCTTTTGGCCGTGTAGTCTATCTCCAGGTTCCAGATGTGCCCGTCCCTGGCGCACTGGGCGATAGCGTCTTTGTTCTTTTCAATTTCGTGCGGGGCGGTCCATTCCGTAACGCTGCGCCCTATTAACTGCTTAAGGTCGGAATGCCCGCTGAGGCGGACATATTCGCGGTTGGCGTCCACCACTTTTCCCTGGCCGTCTATTACCACGTAGCCCGTGGCCGTGGTCTCTATCAGGGCGCGGTACAGGGACTCGCTTTCACGCAGGGCTTTCTCGGCGTCGGTCCGCCTGGTTATGTCGTCGAACATCACAAAAACCTTGCCGGCGGCTATCACGCCGAAGATAAAACAGGTCTTTACCGTTCCGTCCTTGCAGGTCACCCGGTATTCCCCGCCGTCTATCTCGCTGTTCTTGATGAAAGCTTCCTGCACGTGGCCCATCCACCTTCCCAGCACCTCTTTTCGGTAGGTTTCGTTCGGGTAGGCCTGCACCCACCAGCGGTCCATGTTCGGGATATCGGTATGCCGGTAACCGAAGGTTTCCACGGCTTTGCGGTTTATATAGTCTATCGTACCGTCCATGCTGACTATGGCCATGGCCATGGGAGCTCTGTCCAGTATCTTGCGCAGGGACGTTTCACTTTCCCGGAGGGCTTCCGTGATCATTTTGCGGGCCGTTATGTCCGTGGCGGCGCCGTAAAGGAGCATCTTTTCCCGGTCGTAAGTCCAGCGGCTTGACAGCCATTTGCAGGTCCCGTCTTTGCAGAGGAAGCGCGCCTCTAACAGGGCCTGCTCTTCCCCGTCAAGGATCTTTTTGTGCTGGGAGAGGGCGGCGGCGCGGTCTTCCGGAGGTATAAAGTCGAAAATTTTTTTCCCGGATACTTCCGCCGCGGTCAGGCCCAGCTCCCTGCGCCAGGCGGGGTTGCATTCCCTTATCGACCAGTCGGCGTCCGCAACGCAGAACATGGTCCCTGAGCGCTGGAAAAAAATCTCGTATTGGCCGATAGCCGGGTCCGTCATATTTGTACAGAACCAATATACTACATTTAAGGCTTCAGGTGAACCGTTATATAGGAGGGTATCCGGAGCAAAAAAAGCCCTCCCGCGTATCAGGCGGGAGGGCTTCTAAAGGCCGGTCGCGGCTATTCGTGCTTGTAGTCTTCCTTTTTCTTCTTCAGGAAGCGCGAAAACCAGTTCCCGCCCTTGGCAGGGGGCGCGGCCGGGCGCGGGGCCTCGCGGCGCGCGGGCCTTCCCTGCGGCCGGGCGCGGCGGGGCTCGTCGAAGTAAGGCGAGGGGCTGACTATGCCGCTGTTCCTGGAAGTGTCCACGCCGTAGCGGTTGGGCCCGGGCCGGCTTTGGGCCGGCCTGGCGCCGAACCCGGGCCGGGCCGGGCGCTGCCCTGGCCTGCCCTGGGGGCCGCGGCGGGCGGGGCGTTCGCCCGGAGCGCGGCCGCGGTTGAACGAGCCTTCGCGGGGCGGGCCTGACTGCCCGCGGCGCTGCCCGCCGGTCCCGGGCCTGCGGCTGAAGCTGCCGCGTCCCCGGTCGGGACCCGGGCGCCTCTCCTGGCGCGGTTCCGAAGCCCGGTTATAATTTATCTCTCCGGGCTCGGGCAGGTGGGATACAGGCTCCTGCCCGGGTTCCGCCTGCGGCGGCTGGGAGGGCCTGGCGTAATTCTCGCCGCGTTGTGCCGTTCTGGTCCCGGGGCGGCGCTTGTCCCCGGGCTGGTGCCGGCTGCCGTTGTGGCTGAAGCCGAAGCTGGCGGGCATTATGTCGGGGTGCACGGACACCGGCAGCTGCATGCGCATGAGCCGCTCTATATTGCGCACGTCCTTGCCCTGCTCCGGGGCGGCGAACGTTATGGCCCGGCCCGGCTGGCCCGCGCGGCCGGTGCGGCCTATGCGGTGGATATAGTTCTCGTCCTCGTCTGGCAGGTCGTAGTTTATGACCAGTTCGATGCCGGTCACGTCAATGCCGCGGGCGGCGATATCGGTGGCCACGAGTATGCGGTACTTCCCGGCCTTGAACCCCTCGAGGGCCTCCCGCCGCTGGGAGAGGGAGCGGTTGGAATGGATCTCGGCCGCGCTGTGCTTCATGTCGCGGAGCTCTTTGGCTATTTTCCTGGCGTTATGCTTTGTGCGCACGAAAAGGAGCACGCTGCCCCAGTATTTTTCAAGTAGTTTGGAGAGCAGGGGAAGTTTATCCCCCCGGCTTACTATGAAGAGTTCCTGCTCCACCTTTTCCGCCACGGTCCCGGAGCGGGCCACCTCTATACGGATGGGCAGCTTCATGTGGGCGGAGGCCAGTTTCATTATCTCGTCCGGCATGGTGGCCGAAAAAAGCATGGTCTGGCGCTCTTTGGGCAGCGTGGCGATGATCTTGTTTATCTGCGGGGCGAAGCCCATGTCGAACATCCGGTCCGCTTCGTCCAGGACCAGCA
>JAJZVJ010000058.1 GCA_021845705.1 bacterium | reverse complement strand
TATGCTCGCTGGTAAGCTGCATCAGGCAGAATTTCTCTTTATAGACGTAAAGGCTGTTCGACTCGGTGTCGATGGCTATATACTTGTGCTTCGCAAGCTTTGCGGCAAGTTCGTCAAATTCTTTCTGGGTGTCGATAAAAGTGTAACTCATGATAAAATATAATAACATTTAGGGCAGGGGAAAGTAATACAGGACCGGGAACCGGGAGCCGGGCGGAGCGGCGGCGGCGCGCATTATGCCAACGATAATTTTCAACAAACCTTACGGGGTACTCTCGCAGTTCACCCGCGAACACGGGCACCCTTCCCTTGCGGACTTCGCCCTGCCGGCCGCCGTTTACCCGGCCGGCCGGCTGGACCACGACAGCGAAGGGCTCCTGCTTCTTACCTCCGAAGGCTCCCTGCAGGCGAAGGTGGCGGACCCGCGGCATAAGACCCCCAAGACCTATTGGGCCCAGGTCGAGCGTGAGCTCACGACGGAGGCCATTTTAAAACTTCGCTCGGGCCTTACGCTTAACGACGGCCCCACCCGGCCCTGCGAAGCTTCCCTCCTGGCGGACCCCGGGCTTCCGCCGCGGGTCCCCCCGATACGTTTCCGCAAGACCGTGCCCACTTCCTGGGCCGAGGTAATACTGAAGGAAGGGCGCAACCGCCAGGTCAGGCGCATGCTGGCCGCGGTCGGCTTCCCGGTGCTGAGGCTTATACGCCGGGCGATAGGCCCGCTGACGCTGCGGGGGCTGGAGCCTGGCCGGTGGCGCGAACTGACCGAGAAAGAGATAAAGAGTCTTATAGTCTGAGGGTCGGGAGTCGGGGCCGGGATGGATTTTTCAAGGAGATATCGACATGTCAATTCCACCGCGCATAGGTTTTATCGGTCTCGGCATAATGGGCAGGGCGATGGCGATGAACCTGGTAAAAGCCGGCTTCCAGGTCTCGGTCTATAACCGCACCAGGCAGCGGACCACGGAATTCGCCGACGCGGGCTGCCAGGTGGCGGCCACCCCGCGGGCCCTGGCCAAAATGTCGGATACCGTGATAACGATGGTGACCGGCCCCGAGGCGATGGAAGCCGTGCTGGAGGGCCCCGAAGGATTAGTTTCCGCTTTCGCGGGAGGGAACACACTTATAAACATGAGCACCCTGCCCCCGGAGTACACGGCCGCCCTGGAGAAAAAATGCTTTATGTCCGGTGTGAATTTCCTCGACTGCCCCGTCTCCGGCTCCAAAACGGCGGCGGAAGCCGGCCAGCTGGTAATACTTGCCGGGGGGCGCAAAGAAACGGCGGAGAGGTTCTCTCCCGTGCTTAAAGCCATGGGGCGGGCGGTAGTTTACGCCGGGCCCTCGCCGGCCGGAACGTCGCTGAAGCTTTGCGTTAACCTGATACTGGCCCAGCTGACCACCGCCCTGGCCGAGTCGGCCGCCCTGGCGCGGGCGCAGGACCTGGCGCCTGAACTTATTTTCGAGGCCCTGGCTCTGAACCCGGCGCTTAACTGCGGCTATTTCGAACTAAAAAAAGAAAATATCCTGAAGAACGACTTCCCGCCGGCTTTCCCCCTAAAGCACATGCTTAAGGACGTCAGGTTCATGCTGGCGGAGGCGGAGAAGAGGAAGATACCGCTCCCCGTCACCGAAGCCGTGGAAGGCCTGATGGCTAAATCCTATAATAGCGGTTACGGGGAAAAGGACCTGACGGTAGTGCTCAGGAACCTGACCGAGCCGCTTGGATAAATATGACGATACGAAGAACTTTGGCCTCGATACTCACCTTCTGCTGGGAATTCGTACAGAAACACAGGTACGCAAGCATCGTCCTCGGCCTGCTGACCATGGCGGCCTGCGCCGGCGGCATCTACCTGATAGTACTGAAATTCCCCGCGTACTGGCGCTCTCCGTGTTTCCGCGGCAGCTGCGGGAACCCCCTGCTCCCCTAGACCATCCCCGTCCGGCCGGCACCCCCGCGGGGCGGTCCCGCCTTTTCTTTCCTCTTGCCCGCCGCCCCCTTCTTTTGCTATAGTTAGTCTACACTAACTTTATTACACCCGGCTAACATACAGGACATCGCGTGAAAAGACTCTCCCCCAGCCTAGAAGACTACCTTGAAGCGGCCTACACCCTCGGCCTCAAGGACGGTTTTCCCCGGGCCTGCGCCATAAGCCGCCGGCTTAAGGTCTCGAAGCCCTCGGTCAACTCCGCCGTAAAGGCCCTGGCGGCTCGGGGCCTGCTGGAGCACGAGAAGTACGGCTATATCCGCCTCTCCCCGGCCGGGCTCAGAGCAGGCGCCGAGATCTCCGGACGGCATCTGCTGCTCAAGGATTTTTTCATCGCTGTCCTGGGAATGGACGGCGCCGAGGCCGAGCGCGACGCCTGCAGGGCCGAGCACGCGCTAAGCTCCGGGGCGCTCAGGCGCTTGGGAGAACTCGCGGTTTTTCTGAAGGCCCCCCCGCGCCGCAGGCTCCTGCGCGCGGCCAGGGCCGCCATGTCGGGGAAAAAGGCCGTATAAGGACGCTTCATATGAAAATGTCGGAATTAAAGCCGGGCGACGGGGGTGTAATTACGTCGGTAACGGCCCAGGGCGAGATCGCGCAGAGGCTTCTGGATATGGGGCTGGTAAAAGGAACGCATTTCAAAGTGCTGCGCAAAGCGCCGCTTGGCGACCCCTTGGAAATACAGCTGCGGGGCTTTCTGCTGGCTCTGCGACTAAAAGAAGCCGAACATATCGGCGTTGAAAAGAGACCCGGTAAATGAAAAAACAAAAAGAAATAATAGTAGCGCTCGCCGGCAACCCGAATTCCGGCAAAACCTCGCTTTTTAACGCTATCGCCGGCACTCATTTAAAGGTCGGCAACTGGCCGGGCGTGACCGTAGAGAAATACGAGGGCTATGTCGACTTCAAAGGATACAAGATCAGGCTGGTGGACCTGCCCGGGACGTATTCCATCAACGCTTATTCGCCGGAGGAGATAATCACGCGCGATTTTATCGCGGAAAAGAAGGCGGATATCGTAGTGAACGTGGTCGACGGGACGAATCTGGAGAGGAATCTTTACCTTACCACGCAGCTCCTGGAACTGGACCCCAAAATGGTCGTCGCGCTGAACATGTACGACGAGGTGCAGAAGTTGAAGATCTCCGTAGACTTCAAGCTGCTCCAGAAACTCCTGGGCTGCCATGTCGTGCCGGTCAGCGCCGTAAAAAGGACCGGGATCGAAGCCCTCCTGGACCATGTGATAAGGACCTATGAGAACAAAATAACCATACCAAGGGATAAGATTTTCTACAGCGAAGAGATAGAACTGGCGGTAACGGAGATCCAGGGCCTTATAGAGACCGACATCCTGCTCTCCGGAAAATTCAGTTCAAGGTGGCTCGCCATAAAGCTGCTGGAAAACGACGCCTTCGCCTATTCACGCGCCAGACAAAGCCCGTCCTGGGTAAGGCTTGAGAAAAGGCTTCCCGACCTCATGAATTCGCTTGAAAGCAAGCTGCAGGAAAGACTGGGGCAGCATATTTCCGGCGACAGGCACGCGTTCGCGAGAGGCGCCTACAAAGAAACCGTCACGATGGTGAACGAAGAGAAGAAAACGATAACGGACCATATAGATTCCGTGGTCCTGAACAGAGTGCTGGGCCTGCCGATCTTCCTTTTCATTATGTGGCTTATTTTTCAGATCACTTTCACGTTCGGCAAGTTCCCGATGGAATTACTACAGTCCTTCTTCGTATTCTTAGGCGACAAGGTTTCTTTATTGCTGCCGGAAGGCATGCTGCGCTCCGCGGTCGTGAACGGCATGATCGCGGGGGTCGGCGGGGTCGTAGGCTTCCTTCCTAATATCCTGCTCTTGTTCCTGGGGCTGTCCTTCCTTGAGTCTACGGGCTATATGGCGAGGGCGGCCTTTGTAGTGGACAGGGCCTTCCACAAAATAGGCCTGCACGGCAAATCTTTCATACCGATGGTCACGGGGTTCGGCTGCTCGGTTCCGGCGTTCATGGCCTGCCGGACATTAAAGAACAGGGGCGACCGGCTTGCGACCATGATGGTAATACCGTTCATGAGCTGCGGCGCGAAACTCCCGGTATACGTCCTTCTCATCGGAGCGTTTTTCCCCGCTTCAATGTCCGGCAACATCCTTTTCGGAGTTTATCTGTTCGGGATCCTGGTCGCCGTGGCATCGGCCAAACTGTTCAAGGCCACCATATTCAAGGGCAGTTCGGAGCCGTTCGTCATGGAGCTCCCGGTTTACAGGTTGCCTACGCTGCGATCGATACTTATGCAGGTGTGGATAAAAGCATGGATGTACCTTAAAAAAGCGGGGACGGTCATCCTGGCAGTATCCCTTATAGTGTGGGTGGTCTGCAATTTCCCGGCGGCTCCGGTATTAGACCGGGAATACGCCGCAAAGATCGAGGCCGTGGGCAAAGATCCAAAGGTCCCGCCCGGAACGAAAGAAGGAACGGTTGCGGCTTTTAAGAACGAGCTGGCGGCAAAACGCCTCGAATATTCCTTCGCCGGCCGTACCGGCAAAGCGCTAGAACCTTTTATAAAACCTCTCGGTTTCGACTGGAGGCTCGGAGTGGCGCTCACCGCCGGATTTGCGGCCAAAGAAGTGGTTGTAGCTACGATGGGAACTATTTACGCGCTTGACGAAGCCGGCAGGAGCGAGAGCCTGACGCAGCGGTTAAGGAGCGACCCGGCATATACCCCCGCTGTCGCGCTCGCCCTCATAGTTTTTGTGCTGCTGTATGTGCCGTGCCTTTCCGCGACTTCCGTATTCCATAAGGAAGGCGGCGAGTTGAAGATAACCGTGTTCTATGTCCTGTACACGATGACCGTCGCCTGGGCCCTGTCTTTCATGGTATATCAGGCGGGCAACGCGTTCCTGTAGGCGCCTGGAACAGGGGCTTTAAAAGCAGGAGTTCAGCGCGCTATCACCCCCGGTTCCCGCCGCGCGTGTTCCCCCCCGGCCGGGGGGCACAGTTTTTTCCAGGTTTTAAATCCGCCGGCAAGATTCCTATAATAGTCTGTAGGGCGCGCCTGTTTCCCGGCCCGGGCACTTAGCCTGTATTCAGCCGGCGGTTCAAAGGATATTGAATGAGTTTTTTCACGGATATGAGGAGCGGTCTCACGCGCAACGTCACTTTCCTCGGCGTGGTAAGCGGCCTTACCGACATCTCCAGCGAGATGCTCTACCCGATCGTCCCCGTTTTCCTCACCTCGGTGCTGGGCGCCCCGATGCAGATCGTCGGCCTGATAGAGGGCCTGGCCGAGGCCACTGCCAGCCTGCTGAAAATAGCGGGCGGCCGCCTCTCCGACAGGGCGGGCGAACGGAAGCCTTTCGTCATAGCCGGCTATTCGCTTTCGGCGGTCTCCAAGCCGGTCCTGGCGCTCGCCTCCACCTGGCATTTCGTGCTGTTCTCCCGCCTTATGGACCGCGTGGGCAAGGGTGTACGCACGTCGGCCCGGGACGCGCTGATAGCCGGTTCCGTGGACAAGGAGCACTGGGGAAAAGCCTTCGGCTTCCACAGGGCCATGGACACGGCCGGCGCCGCGCTGGGCCCGCTGGCCGCGCTCGCCATGCTGCACTTCATGCCGCCGGGGCGTCCGGACTACCGCCTGATCTTCATGGCGGCCTTCGTCCCCGCGCTGCTCGGGGTTTTTGTGCTGCTGTACTTCGTGAGGGAAGCAGCCTCTCCCGCCGTAACCTCCGGCGGAGTTCCCGCCCCCGCGGCTCCCATGGCCCGCGACTTCAAGGTCTTTGTCTTCCTTTACGCTATTTTCGCCGTCGGCAACTCCAGTGACGTTTTCCTTATAATGAAAGCCAGGAACATGGGGTTCACCCTGACCCATGTCATACTCGCCTACACAGGCTACAACATGGTCTACGCGCTGCTGGCCGCCCCGGCCGGCTGGCTTTCCGACCGGCTTGGCAAGATCCGGACCATGGCCTTCGGCTTCCTCGTCTTCGCCGCCGTTTACGTCGGATTTGCCCTGGCGGACAAGGCCTGGATGGTATGGCCCCTCTTCGCGCTCTACGGCTTCTACGGGGCCTTCAACGAGGGCATAACCAAGGCGGTCGTCTCGCACCTGAGCACCGCCGGCAACCGGGCTTCCGCCATGGGCTACTTCCAGGGAGCCATGGGCTTGCTTGCTTTCTTCGCAAGCGCTATCGCCGGCCTGCTGTGGGACAGGCTCTCCCCCGCCGCCCCGTTCGCGGCCGGCGCCGCCTGCGCCTTCGTTTCGATGTGCGCCCTGCTGGTCTGGACCAGCAAAAGGAAACTGGCATTTTAAAAATGAACACCCTCATTACCGACGTTTTAAAACACGAAGTTTATCCGGCCATGGGCTGCACCGAGCCCGTGGCGGTAGCCTTCGCCGCCGCTACAGCGGCGAAGCTGCTTAAAGGCAGGACCACTTCGGTGCTTATAAGGACCGACCCCGGCACGTATAAGAACGGCCTCGCCGTCTCCATCCCCAACACCCGCGGGAAAAAAGGCAACCTGCTGGCCGCGGCCCTGGGCGCCGTAGTCCGCCGCCCGGAACTCGGGGCGGAACTCTTCAAAGGCCTTCCGCCCGCCCGCCTGAAAGACGCCGCGGCGCTGCTAAGGAGCGGCCGGGCCGGGATAAAGGCGGATTATTCAAAACACGGGATTTATATCCGCGTCGAAGTAACCGCGGGGACGGAGAAAGCTTTATGCGTGCTCGAGGGCAGCCATAGCCAGGTAGCCCTGCTGCGCCATAAAGGGAAAACCATCATAAAAACCGGCGGAACCGGCAAAAAGACCGGGCTGCCTTATAAGCGGGCCCTGCGCAAGGCGACCTTCGGGGACCTCTTCCGCGAAGCCGGGAAAGTGACGGGGCCGGAACTGGCCTACCTGAAAAAAGGCGTGGAGATGAACCTGGCCGCGGCGAACGAGGGGCTGAAGCTGAAAAAAGTGGGTTATTACATAGAAGACCTTATTCACAAAGGCTATCTCAAGCGCGATATTCTTTCCAACGCCAAACTCACCGCCGCCGCCGCCACCGACGCGCGCATGGCGGGCTACCCCGTTCCGGTAATGTCCAGCGGGGAATCGGGGAACCAGGGCGTGGTAGCCGTGCTGGTCCCCTGGCTGGTGGGCAAGGCCTTCAAGGTGCCGGAAAAGCGCATACTCCGGAGCATAGCGCTCTCCCATCTTGTGAACTCGTACATAAAAGTCTTTACCGGGGAACTCGCCCCGATCTGCGGCTGCGCCGTCGCCGCCGGGGTCGGCGCCGCGGTGGCCGTGGTGTGGCAGCGGGCCGGTTCCGACGTAAAAAAAGCCGCGCTGGCGGTAAATACCGTAATAAGCGATATCGGCGGCATGCTCTGCGACGGGGCGAAGAGCGGCTGCGCGCTTAAAGTGGCCTCTTCGGCCGACTCGGCCATACGCGCCGCGTGGATGGCGCTTAACGGCGAGGGGATCACCGGGGCCGAGGGGTTCATAGGCGACTCCCCGGAGGCGACCATAAGGAACATCGCCCGCATCTCCAGCCTCGGCATGGACAAAGTCGACCGGATAATACTGGATATAATGTCGGAGAAGAAAGCATGAGCTCGTATTCTTTAGCCCTTAAAGAGCCGGAAGCGGAACCTTTGGGCGCGGCCGCCTTCCTTTCGGCGGTAAAAGGCTATACCAGGGATTCCGCCCGGGAGTTCCTGCGCGGGAACCCCGGCTTTCTAGCCAGGAACCTTCAGCTTGAAGCGGCGCGGGACCTGGCCGCCGCGGCCGGCCAGGCCGGCCTTGGAACTATGCTGATCGCCGAGACGGAACTGCCCGCCCCGCCGCCCCCGCTCGAGGCGGACAGGATAGAGCCGAAAGGCACCGGCTTCGACGCGCGGGCCGCGGGCGCCGTCACGTTCATCCCTTACGATTCCATAACTGTTTTCTCGGCCGCCGCCTACGACGCCAGGCTGCCGGCGGATACGGTCCCAGCCCTCGAAGCGGGCCTTTTCGAGAAGATAGCGCGCCTCGCCGGGGCCCCGGTACCGCGGCCTCCGGAGCCGAGGCTGGATACGTTTTTCCGGGCCGACATCATAGCCGGTAACGGGACGCTCAGGCTGCAGCTCAAACCGGAAAACCTGGATTTCTCGCCGCTGGGCCCCGGGCGCTCGCCCTCCAGCCTGGTTAATTTCCGGGCCCTGCTGGGCGCTATCTCCGGGCCCGCTTTCAAGGCGGTCAAGAACGGCTTCCTTAAGGCCTTCGTCGAATCCAGGCCGCTGACTGACTTCAAGGTGGCCTCGCCTGAAGCCGCGGAGACGGAGCTTTCCCGCCTTATGATCCTTTCGGGGAAGCGGCGGGCCTGAAAACGGGCGGCGGGGCGCGGGAGCGGCTTGCGCCGGGTATAAGCGCGCCATTTTACTGGAGCCCCGGTTTTATATAAACTTATCAGTGCGCGCCGGGCGGACCGCCGCGCGGCCGCATTGACAACAGCACTGTGAACACCCAGGACCAGATAATGAGAATAATTTTTAAAAAGAACGCGGGAGAAACGGAACGTAAGGCCCTTCTAAAAGCCCTGGCGCAGGCGCTGCCCGGGTGCGTCCCGGCCCGCGTGCCGGGAGGACTGGTTGTAACTCTCTCCTCCCCGGCCAGGGCCGGAGAAACGCTGCCGCGCCTCGAGAACCTGCCCGGAGTAGCGGCGGTCTCGCTTTCAGACCAGGAGCTCTGCCCGCTCGCCTGCGCGGCCGGCTACAAGCTTTTCTCGAAGCCGCTCGACTTCTCTTCGCGCAAGCCGGTTTTCATAGCCGGCCCCTGCGCCGTGGAGGAAGAGGAGTCCTACCTCGCCTCGGCCTTAGCGCTTAAAACCGCCGGGGCCCAGGCCCTGCGCGCCGCTGTTTTCAAGCCGCGCTCCTCGCCGTACGCTTTCCAGGGCCTCGGCTGGCCCGCCCTGAAAATAATCGCAAAAGCCAAAAAACTGACAGGCCTTCCCCTGGTGACCGAAACCACCGATACCCGGCAGGTGGAGAGGCTCGCGGAAACCTGCGACATCCTGCAGATAGGCGCGCGGAATATGCGCAACTACGAACTGCTCAAGGAAACGGCACGCTCCGGCAGGACGGTGCTGCTTAAGCGCGGGATGCGCGCCACCCTGCGCGAATGGCTGCTTTCCGCCGAGTACCTGCTTAAATTCGGCGCCGCTAAGCTCATACTTTGCGAGCGCGGAGATTCCGCCAATCTCCCGGGGACCCCGCTGCTGGACCTGAGGCTGATGGCGGCGGCCAGGAAGCTGACCGGGCTGCCCGTGCTCGCCGACCCGAGCCACGCCTCAAGGGACAGGAGCGTGGCCGCCTCCCTCGCGCTGAAAGCCCTGCGCGCCGGCGCGGACGGCCTGCTTATAGAAGCCAGCCTGTCCCCGGAGACAGCCAGGGTCGACGGCCGGCAGACGGTTACTGTCGAGACTTTCCGCGCTCTGCGCACCATAATAAACCGCCTGTGACGGGCAGGAAAAAACACGGCCCCCCCGGCAGCCCTTTGCTATAATTACCCCATGGAAAGGCAGACCAGGACCCAGACAAAATATTTCGCGCTGCACGCGCATTTTTACCAGCCCCCGCGGGAAAACCCCTGGACCGGCAAGATAGACCCGCAGCCCTCCGCCTGGCCGTTCCACGACTGGAATTCGCGCATAGCCCGGGAATGCTACCTCCCCAACGCCTGCGCCAGGATAAACGACGCCTCCGGCAGGGTGCTTGAACTTTCCAACAACTACCTCCACTTTAATTTCAACTTCGGCCCCACGCTGTTCTCCTG